>JAHIOK010000346.1 GCA_018895315.1 Actinomycetota bacterium
ATCGGCGAGTCCGACCAGCAGACCACCGACGGAGGGCCCGAGAGCCAGCCCGATGGCCTGGGCTGCACCCTGGAGTCCGATCGCGCGGCCGAGGCTCGTCTTCGGCACATTCGTGCGGATGAGGGCGACGCTATTGGCCTGCAGCATGGCTGCGCCGACCGCCTGGAACGCGCGCGACAGCAGAAGCCACTCGATGGTCGGTGACAGCCCGCACGCCAGCGACGACACGGTGAACAGAATGAACCCGTAGATGTAGAGCAACTTGCGGCCGAACATGTCGGAGATGCGGCCGACGGCGGCGATCGTGCCGACCAGAACGAGCAGGTACACCAGGGCGACCCACTCGACCTCATCGATCGAGGCGTGTAAGTCGGAGCGCATGGCAGGGATCGCGACCGTCACGATGCTGGCATCGAGCTGGCCCATGAATGCGCCGACGCACACGGTGATAACGATCAGCCAGGGCGCGCGGGGGGAGTCTCGGATCGAAGCGGGGCGGGGAGCTTCATGCAGGAGCCATCGGAACCGATGGCCGCCACGAGATGGGTCTGTCACAGAACAAGTCTATAGCAGCAGTGCTGCGTATGCTTGAGGGATGGCAGCAGCAGTCTCTGACGTGCGGGATGCGTGGGAATTGACCGATGTGATCACACGGTTGCGACGGAGCCTGCGCTCAAGCGTGCGCTCGGACGTGCCGTGGGAATCACTGCCCATGGCTCAGGTCGAGCTGCTCCAGCGGCTCACCGATGAACCGGGCCTCGGTGTCAGTGAACTGGCGGAGCGCCAGCGGCTGGCCAGGAACACCGTGAGCAATCTCGTCCAGCAGATGGTCGTCGCCGGGCTTTTGGAGCGGCGGGGGCGTGACGATGATCGACGTGCGGTCACGCTGACCGTGACAGATCAGGGGCGTGAGCAGCTCAGTTCCTGGCAACGGGCGAACGAGAATCGGGTCCGAGATGCGTTGGAGGACATCGGGCCAGATGAGCGGACCGCGATCGCTGCGGCGCTCCCCGCGCTGCGGCTGTTCGCCCGGAAGCTCGAAGAGCGGGCGGGACACCGTGATACCCGTTCCTCTCCAGGCGGGGAGAAGTGATTTCACGGGTGACGGTCCGATACCGCGGGTCGCTGCGGCTCGATGAGGTGCGGCGAATCCGGCTCGACCGCTGACCGCTACGGCTTCCCCGGGGTATCCCGGTGAAGGTCCCGCAGGGAAGCGTCTTCGCCTTTGGGCGCTCCTGTCTCTTCCGTCGTGAGAGCTGCCGGGGACTGCCCGGTGAAAGCGGACGGTTCCGCGCCCACGTGGCGCCTGCTCTGCACCACGAACAGCACGATCCCCAGGGCGATCGCGCCGAGCGATGCCCATACATTCGCAGGGATGCTGAGGAAGCCGATGCTGGACGGGTCGATCCGGATCGACTCGAGGTAGCTGCGGCCCACGCCGTACCAGATGAGGTATAAGGCCAGTACCTTGCCCCACTGCAGGGTGAACCGGCGCTCCAACCACAAGATCACCGCGAATCCCAGCAGGTTCCAGATGATCTCGTACAGGAACAGCGGCTGGAAGAGGGTGCCCGGTGGCAGCCCCGGCGGGAACTTCGGGTTGGTGGCCTCGATCTGCAAGCCCCAGGGGAGCGTGGTCGGGAGGCCGAAGAGCTCGTGGTTGAAGTAGTTGCCGAGCCGGCCGAGCGACTGGGCTACCAGAAGTGCGGGGGCGAGCGCATCGGCGACGCTCCAGAAACGCACGCGGGTGCGGCGGCACGCGATCACGATGCCGATCGCTCCGCCGATCAGCGAACCGTACAGAGCGTTGCCGCCATCCCAGATGGCGAACACGTCCCACGGGCTATCGCCCGGGGCGAAGTAGTCGCCGACGTGCGTGAACACATGATAGAACCGGGCGCCGATGATCCCGAGCGGCACTGACCAGAGAGCGATGTCGATCGCGAACCCGGGCTGGATGCCACGACGCTTCAGTCGGTATCCGAGGATGAGTGTCGCTGCGATGATGCCTGCGATGATGCACAGTGCATACGTGTGGACGGTGAAAGGACCGACCTGGAACTGTGCCCACTGTTGCGGAGGGCTGGGGATGCTCGTTCTCACTCGGTCGCCTTTCAGACGGGATCACGGCCTCCGACATGATACGTACTGCTGCCGAAAGGGCTTCTGTGAATCTCGCCGGGCTTCCGACCCACCGGCTCGTCACACCTGAGAGCGCGCCTGCGCGGCTGGTTCACCGGCAGAACGCGGCCTGACGATGAGCACGGAACAGTGCGCATGAGCGACACACGCTGCACTCACCGAGCCGAGTAACATCCCTGCGAACCCACCGTGACCGCGGCTGCCCAGAACCAGCATGCCACTCCGCTTGCTCTCCACGATCAAGGTGTGGCTGGTGGGGCCCGACAGCACATGACGACGGACCGGCGGATGGTGGTGGTCATCGAATGCATCCGCAATCGCCTGATCAAGCACGGAGCCGGCAGCCTTGCCGAGGTCCCCACCGCCGACGACGAACTCGTATGCGGGATAGGCCCATACGATCACGGCCTCCAGTGGAGCGCCGAACGCGTCCGCCATTCGCGCGCCCTCACGCAACGCATCGACCGACGAGGAAGAACCGTCCACCCCGACGAGGATCCGATCGTCAGTCATCTGTCTGCCGGCTTTCCATCACTACCGCCCGCCTCAACGATCACGTTCCTGCGAGCATATTCCTCGCGCCGCTCGCACAGACCCGATGCGGCGCCGGCGTCTTGTCAACGCGCGCCGTGGGGTTTCCGGCCCGTGCGAGGATAGCCCGGTGCAACGCGTGATCACCGCCGAACTCGACCTGGATCTGGGGTCGTCCGTCGACCTCATCTTCCAGGTCGCGGCGGCCCAGCAGGTGCCGCTCGTCAGCGAGCAGTTGACGTTCCTGCAGGGTGATCGCGAGTACATGCCGACCGAGATCATCGACCAGTCCGGCACTCGGCTGCACCGTTTCACCGGTGAGGCCGGCGAGCTCCACGTGCGCTACGAAGCGACCGTCGAGGGCCACACCGCCTCGACCCGCACGAGCGACCTCGAAGCCATCACCTACCTGCGTCCGAGCCGCTACTGCCAGTCCGACGAAGTGTTCTCCCAGGCACGTCGGCAGTTCCGCGGCCTCGCGGGGCACGACCTGATCACCGCGGTGTCGGAGTTCGTCGCGACGAGCACGACCTACACACCCGGTCTGAGCCTCGGAACCGACAGTGCGGTCACGACCCTCATGACCGGGCAAGGCGTCTGCCGCGACTACGCACACGTCGTCATCGCCCTGCTCCGCGCCATGGACATGCCCGCGCGCTACGCCGGCTGCTACGCACCAGGGCTCGAGCCCATGGACTTCCACGCGGTCGCCGAGGCCTATCTCGACGGCGCCTGGTACGTCATCGATGCGACGCGTCTCGCGAACCGACGGTCGCTCGTGCGCATCTCGACCGGGCGGGATGCCGCGGACTGCGCATTCCTCAGTTACCACGGCGGCGCGGTCGGCCTCAGCCGTATGCGGGTCGACGCCTGGGTGATGCCCGACGGCGCGCCGGAGGACGGCTTCGGGGGCGACGGGATGCCGGAACTCGAGGCATCCGATCCCGCCGCTGACGACTTCACGACACTCGTCCAGCTGTCCTGACATCCGCCGCGCACAGGAGAGCCCTGGGCCGCGACCATAGACTTGAGGCGCTATGGATCCCGAAGCCCTCTCCGCCGCACTGCTCGCCATCGTCGTCCCCCTCGCAGAGGCCCGTCGACCCGGAGCAGCAGACGGTCTCAGCGCAGCCGACCTGCCGCTGGATCGTCCCAAGAACCGCGACCACGGCGACTGGGCATCGAATGCGGCTCTGAAACTCGCCAAGGCCGTGGGTGCCGACCCGCGTGAGCTGGCCACCGAGATCGCCGACGCGCTCGCACAGACCCCCGGCATCGCGTCGGTCGACGTCGCGGGACCGGGATTCATCAACATCCGGCTGGATGCCGCGGCCGCCGGTTCGCTCGCGAAGACCATCGTCGACGCCGGCGCCGCCTTCGGCACGAACTCCTCGCGCTCCGACGAGGTCATCAACCTCGAGTTCGTCTCGGCCAACCCCACCGGCCCGATCCACCTGGGCGGCACCCGCTGGGCGGCGGTCGGCGACTCGCTGGCGCGCATCCTCACCGCGCAGGGTGCGGCCGTCACCCGTGAGTACTACTTCAACGATCACGGTGCGCAGATCGATCGGTTCGCGCGGAGCCTGGTCGCCGCGTACGAGGGCAAGCCCGCGCCCGAAGACGGCTACGGCGGGGGCTACATCGCCGATATCGCGCGCCGCGTCGAGCTCGAGTACCACGGTGACCTCGCGGCCCTCGATGCCGCGGACCTCCAGGAGGCCTTCCGCGCCCTCGGTGTGCAGTTCATGTTCGACGAGATCAAGGCGAGCCTGCACGACTTCGGCGTCGACTTCGACGTGTACTTCCATGAGAACGACCTGCATCGCTCCGGTGCCGTCGACCGTGCCGTGGCGCGCCTGCGCGAACTCGGCCACATCTTCGAGGCCGACGGTGCCACCTGGCTGCGCACCACGGCGTTCGGCGATGACAAGGATCGGGTCGTCATCAAGTCCGACGGCGAAGCCGCCTACATCTCGGGTGACCTGGCGTACTACCTCGACAAGCGCGAGCGCGGCTTCAACCGATGCATCATCATGCTCGGAGCCGACCACCACGGCTACGTGCAGCGACTGATGGCGATGTGCGCCGCCTTCGGTGACGAGCCCTATGTGACGCTGCAGGTGCTGATCGGTCAGATGGTCAATCTGGTCCGCGACGGTCAGCCGATGCGCATGTCCAAGCGCGCGGGCACCGTCGTCACGATGGAAGACCTGGTCGAGATCGTGGGAGTGGATGCCGCGCGCTACTCGCTCGTGCGCAGCTCTGCCGACTCGAACCTCGACATCGATCTCGATGTGCTGCAGAAGCGCACGAACGACAACCCGGTCTTCTACGTGCAGTACGCGCACGCCCGCACCCATAACGTCGGGCGCAACGCCGCGGCATCCGGTGTCGACCGCAGTGAATTCGCGCCGGAGCTTCTCACGCACGAAACCGAATCGGCCCTGCTCGGCGCGCTCCAGGAGTTCCCGCGCATCGTCGCCTTCGCCGCGGAGGTGCGTGAGCCGCACCGGATCGCGCGCTACCTCGAAGAACTCGCCGGGCTGTACCACCGCTGGTACGACAATTGCCGCGTCATCCCGCTCGGCGACGCACCCGTCGAGGCCGTGCACCGCACCCGCCTGTGGCTGAACGACGCCACCGGTCAGGTGCTGCGCAACGGTCTCGCTCTGCTCGGGGTCTCAGCACCGGAACGCATGTGACCTCGCGATGACCGGCGACGCTCAGCCCACACTCCCTTTCCCGGAGGGCTGGCAGGATGCCGCGCCCCGACGACGCCGCAGCGTCGTGCCGTGGCTCGTGGCTCTGGTGGTCGTGGTCGGCCTCGCTGTGGCGGCCTGGTTCATCGGCGAGTCGATCGCGCGCGATCTCGTGACCAAGACGATCCGCGAACAGGTCGTGAGCCGGCTTGCCCTTCCCGCCGATCAGCAGATCGACGTGAGCGTCGGGGGAGCCGTGCTGCCCCAGCTCATCGTCGGCACTCTGGATGACGTCACCGTGTCGTCGCCGGATGTGGCGTGGGGATCTGTCAGCGGCGATGTCACGGTGCACGCCCACGGCGTCGCGATCCGCGGCGAGGTCGTCCCGCGCAGCATCGACGCGACGGTGTCGCTGAACATCGACCAGCTGCGCGCCCTGTTGTCGACGGTCGATGGGTTCCCCGCGGAGAGCGTCGGCCTCGCCGCCCCCGATGTGACGATCTCGACGTCGATCAAGGCGTTAGGGCTCAGCGTTCCGGTAGGCGTCGCACTCACGCCGAGTGCTTCGAACGGTGCGCTCGTGCTGACACCCGATACCCTGCAGCTCGCCGGTGCCCAGATCTCCGCCGCAGAGCTTCGCGGCCGGTTCGGTGCGCTTGCCGACGCCGTGCTGCGCGACTGGACGGTATGCGTCGCGAAAGACATCCCCGCGGGCGTCTCGCTGACCGGCGTCACGGTCGTCGGTGACGCCGTGGTCGCCGACCTCGCGATCGACGGGCGCATCGCCACGGACGCGACGCTCCGCGCGAACGGCTCCTGCGCCTGAACTCCTCCGCCCGGCCGTCCATATCCACGGTCGGGCATGCACGGTGCCCTAGACTTCAGTGATCCGTCTGCGCGTGGAACACGTGCGGTTGCGGCCTCCTTTTTCGGGCGCGTCGGAATCCTCCGTGCCCTGCATCCGTCCACGATTGGCTCAGCGTGTCCGCCCACACTCCGCTCGTCCCTGACCGGCTCGAGCAGCCGGAAGACGCGAACGCACTGGACGCCGGCGTCTGGCCCGACGGTGCGATGCGCACCCCCTCGGGCGTGCTCGCGATCGGGGGCGTCAGCGCCACCGATCTGGCCACTCGATTCGGCACTCCGCTCTACGTCATGGACGAGACCGTCGTGCGGGCGCGTGCGCGGCGGGCGCGGGCCGCCTTCGACGCCGCCGCTGCCGCCCACGGCACCACGGCTCATGTCTATTACGCCGGCAAGGCGTTCCTCTCCACCGAGGTCGTGCGTTGGGTGACCGACGAGGGGCTCGCCGTGGATGTCGCGAGCGGCGGCGAGCTCGCCGTCGCGCTGGCCGCGGGTGCTGACCCGCGTCGCATCGGGTTTCACGGCAACAACAAGAGCGTCGCCGAGATCTCCCGTGCCGTCGAGGTCGGTGTGGGATCGATCATTCTCGACAGCGATATTGAGATCGAGCGAGTCGCAGCCGCAGCTGCAGCCCGCGGCGTCATCCAGTCGGTGCGGGTACGGGTCAACAGCGGCGTGCACGCCGAAACACACGACTTCCTCGCGACCGCGCACGAAGACCAGAAGTTCGGCTTTCCGCTCTCCCGTGCCGAGGAGGTCGTCGCGCGCATCCGGACGCTGCCGAGCCTCGAGTTCGGCGGGCTGCACTGCCACATCGGCTCGCAGATCTTCGGCACCGCGGGGTTCCTCGAATCGGCCGCGCGTCTCGTCGAGGTGCACGCCCGACTCTCCGCGAGCGGTGAGGTGCGCGTCCTCAACCTCGGCGGTGGCTTCGGCATCGCCTACACCAGCACCGACGACCCGACCCCGATCGAAGAGCTCGCCGCAGGCATCGTCGCCGCCGTCGCTGCCGAGTGCGCGGCCCGCGGCATCCCCGTTCCGGTCGTGGCATTCGAACCCGGCCGCCTCATCGTGGGCCCTGCCGGGGTCACCCTTTACGAGGTCGGCACGGTCAAGCCGGTGCATCTCGATGACGACCGCACACGTGTCTATGTCAGCGTCGACGGCGGCATGAGCGACAACGCCCGCCCCGCGCTGTACGGAGCGCAGTACTCCGCCCGCATCGCATCCCGCACCAGCACCGTCGATTCCGCTCTCGTGCGGGTCGTCGGCAAGCACTGCGAATCGGGCGACATCGTCGTCGACGCCGAGTACCTCCCGGGTGACGTCGCGCCGGGAGACCTCCTCGCGGTGCCGGCGACCGGAGCGTACTGCTTCTCGCTCTCGAGCAACTACAACTACGTGCCTCGCCCGCCCGTCGTCGCCGTCGCCGATGGTTCTGCTCGCGTCATCGTGCGCGGCGAGACCATCGATGACCTGCTGTCCCGCGATGCCGGCGTGCGCCCGACGGAGGGATCCGAATGACCGACTATCGACGCCTGCGCGTCGCGCTGCTCGGGGCCGGCGTCGTCGGCTCCCAGGTGGCCGCACTCCTGCGCCAGCACGGACCCGAACTGGCCGACCGTGCCGGCGCGACCCTCGAGCTTGCGGGCATCGCCGTGCGCGATGTCGACGCGCCCCGCAACACCGATCTGCCGCACGAGCTGTTCACGACCGATGCAGAGTCGCTCATCGTCGGCGCCGACATCGTCATCGAGCTGATCGGCGGCATCGAGCCCGCCCGCGGCTATCTGCTCCAGGCCATCAACTCCGGGGCGGACGTCGTCACCGCAAACAAGGCGCTGCTGGCCACGCACGGCCCCGAGATCTTCGATGCGGCCGACCAGGTCGGCGCTCAGGTCTACTACGAGGCCGCCGCGGCCGGCGCGATCCCCATCATCCGGCCGCTGCGCGATTCCCTCGCCGGTGACCGCGTGCAGCGCATCATGGGCATCGTCAACGGCACCACCAACTACATCCTCGACAGGATGGACACCGAGGGAGTCGAGTTCGCCGACGTGCTGGCCGAGGCTCAGGCGCTCGGCTATGCCGAATCCGACCCCACCGCAGATGTCGAAGGCTACGACGCGGCACAGAAGGCGGCGATTCTGGCGAGCTTGGCCTTCCACACCACGGTTCCGCTGGACGCCGTGCACCGCGAGGGCATCACCGGTATCGACAAGGCCATGATCGACGCGGCACGTCACGCGGGCTACGTCATCAAGCTCCTGGCCGTCTGCGAGCGACTCACCGGGCAGCAGGATGCCGGGGCGTCCGGCGAGGCGATCTCGGTGCGCGTCTACCCGGCGCTGATCTCCCGCACCCATCCCCTGGCGAGCGTGCACGGCGCCAACAACGCGGTGTTCGTGCAGGCCGAGGCCGCCGGAAACCTGATGTTCTACGGCGCCGGTGCCGGCGGAGTGCAGACCGCCTCTGCGGTGCTCGGCGACGTCGTGTCGGCCGCCCGTCGCCACATCGCCGGCGGAATCGGTGTGGGGGAGTCCACCCGGGCGAACCTGCCCGTCGTCGAGATCGGCCGTGTCGTCACCCGCTACCAGGTCACCCTCGAAGTGGCCGACCAGCCGGGAGTGCTCGCCACCGTTGCGGGCATCCTCAGCGAGGGGCGTGTGTCGATCGCAACACTGGAACAGACCGTCATCGGCGAGAGCGAAGCGGGTTCTGGCTCTGCCCGGCTCGTTCTCGGCACACACAAAGCACTGGAGCAGGACCTCAGCGAGACCGTGGAACGGCTCGCGGAAAGCGGCGTCGTCGAGCGCGTCGTCTCGGTCCTGCGCGTGGAAGGAGACTGACATGGCACACCTGTGGCGCGGAGTTATGCGCGAATATGCAGATCGACTCGGAGTGACGGCGGCATCGACCGTCGTCACCCTCGGCGAGGGCGGCACGCCCTTGCTGCCGGCACCCGCGCTCTCCCGGCGCACCGGCACCGACGTGTGGGTGAAGTTCGAGGGGATGAACCCGACGGGTTCGTTCAAGGACCGCGGGATGACCGTCGCGCTGTCCCGCGCGGTCGAACACGGCGCGAAGGCTGTCATCTGCGCGTCAACGGGCAACACCTCGGCCTCTGCCGCGGCGTACGCGGCGCACGCCGGCATCACCGCCGCGGTGCTCGTTCCCGAAGGCAAGATCGCAATGGGCAAGCTCAGCCAGGCGGTCGCCCACAATGGGCGGCTGATCCAGATCCGCGGCAACTTCGACGACTGCCTCGAGATCGCCCGCGAGCTGGCTGACCACTACCCGGTGCACCTGGTCAACTCGGTGAACCCCGACCGCATCGAGGGCCAGAAGACCGCGGCCTATGAGGTCGTCGAGGTGTTGGGCGACGCGCCCGACTTCCACTTCATCCCCGTCGGCAATGCGGGCAACTACACCGCCTACTCACGCGGATATCGCGAAGAGGCCGAACGAGGTGTCGCCACGCGCGTACCGCGGATGTTCGGCTTCCAGGCCGAAGGCTCCGCCCCGCTCGTGCGCGGCGAGATCGTGAAGCACCCCGAGACGGTGGCCAGCGCCATCCGCATCGGCAACCCGGCCTCGTGGGAGCTCGCGCTCGAAGCGCGGGACGCGACCGACGGCTGGTTTGGCGCGATCGATGACGAGCGCATCCTCGCCGCGCAGAAGCTGCTCGCGAGTGAGGTCGGCATCTTCGTCGAGCCCGCATCCGCGATCAGCGTCGCGGGGCTCCTGGATCGCGTCGAAGCGGGAATCGTGCCGAAGGGCTCCCGCGTCGTGCTCACCGTCACCGGACACGGCCTGAAGGATCCGCAATGGGCCCTCCGCAATGCAGACGGTTCGCAGGTCGAGCCGACGGTCGTGGATGCTTCGACCTCCGAGGTCGCCTCCGTTCTCGAGCTGGTGCCGGTGGAGGGCTCCGCGTGACGACATCCGCCCTCGGCGACCGTTCGGTCGTCGTTCGCGTGCCCGCGACGAGCGCCAACCTCGGCCCGGGCTTCGACACCCTCGGCCTCGCGCTGAGCATCTACGACGAACTCATCGTCTCGACGATCTCGGTCGGCGACGTCGAAGTCGAGGTGTCGGGGGAGGGCGGCGCCGACGTCCCCCGCGACGCTTCCCACCTGGTCGTACGCTCCATCGCCTACGCCTTCGAGGCCGTGGGCCGACGGATGCCGGGCGTTCGGCTCGAGGCGCGCAATGTGATCCCGCACGGGCGTGGACTCGGATCGTCCGGCGCAGCGGTCGCCTCCGGGCTGCTCGCGGCCAAGGGCCTGTTGGCGGGCGACGTCGAGATCGGCCCCGAGCTGCTGTTGCGCCTGGCAACCGAGATCGAGGGACACCCCGACAACGTGGCGCCCGCGCTGTTCGGTGGACTCACGATCGCTTGGGTCGACGAGACCGGTCCGCAGCACAAGAAGCTGCTCGTCCACCGCGGGGTGTCGCCGGTGGTGTTCGTGCCCGAATTCACGATGTCGACGAGTGTCGCACGCAGCCTCCAACCGCTGCAGGTCTCGCGCGAAGACGCCGTCTTCAACGTCTCGCGGTCCGCGCTGCTGATCGCGGCGTTGACGCAGAGTCCCGAGCTGCTGCTCGCCGCCACCGAGGACAAGCTCCACCAGAGTTACCGCGCGTCGGCCATGCCCGAGACCGATCGCCTGGTGCGCGCCTTGCGTGCGAAGGGATTCGCCGCGGTCGTCTCCGGAGCGGGACCGAGCGTCCTCGTCCTCGCCGACGGGCCCGGGCGTCGCCTCGAAGCAGCAGCCGTCGCAGCAGCCGTCGCCGAAACGCCCTGGGACGCGCTCATGCCGGCCGTCGACTTCAAGGGTGGTACAGTGAGGGAGAACACGGAGGGTGCCACATAGCCGTTTCGGCTGTGTGAATCTGGCCTCCGTCGCAAATCTGCGAACTGCCGCACAAACCCCCATGCAACCTTCCGGCCTCAGCGCCTGGGAAACAGCACAGGCGGACGACTGCCCTGGATAGCGTCACGTGCGGTCATGCATATCCACTCGTTTCATAAGGGAGCACTCGTGGAGTCCATCTCCGAGATCCATACCGCCGACGCGCCCGAGGAAGACCGCGACGCCGCGGCCGACACGCTCGAGAACGCCGACACCACCGCCGAGCAGCCGGTCGAGGACGAAGCGCCCGCAACCGAAGCCGTCGTCGAGGCCGAGCCGGTCGCTGACGCGGTCGTCGAGGCCGAGCCGGTCGCTGACGCCGCTGCCACGCCCTAGGCTGCTGTCGAGCCCGCCGCGGATGTCGTCGCCGACGCCCCTATCGCTGACGCTGCTGAGGCTCCGTCCGCCGACTCGGTCGTCGAGCCCGTTGAAGCCCCGGTCGTGAAGGCGCCGCGTAAGCGTGCGCCGCGTCGCGCAAAGACGGGCGATGTGCCCGTCGCTGCTGAGGCCGTACCGGCTGAGGTCCCCGCTGACGCGCCCGCCGATGACGCGGCGCCTGTTGCCGAGGCGCCGGTTGCCGAGGCACCTGCCGACGCGCCGGTCGTCGAGGCCCCCGCTGCTGAGGTACCCGACGCCGACGACGCCCCGAGCGAGGCGAACGATGCCGCGCCGGCCGACGACGCCCCGAGCGACACTGCCGAGACCCCCGACACCGCCGAGCAGAGCGATGGCGAAGCGCAGGGCGACGAGTCCGGCGACCAGCCGAACCGCAGCCGGAGCCGCAACCGCAGTCGCAACCGCAGCCGCAACCAGGGCGGTCAGGGCACGCAGCAGAACGACCAGAACACGCAGCCCGCGCAGAACGCTCCGGCGTCATCGCAGGGCGGCCGCAACGGTCAGGCCGTGCAGAACGGTCAGAGCGCACAGAATGGTCAGGCCGCGCAGAACGGTCAGTCCGGCGCCCAGGCGCAGACCGACGGCGACGACGACGGGGTGCAGGCCAACGCACGCGGACGCCAGCGCAACAAGCGTCGCACCGGACCGGTGGGCACGGGCAGCAATGGCGACGAGTTCGAGACCGAGATCACCGAGGACGACGTCCTCATCCCGATCGCCGGCATCCTCGACGTCCTCGACAACTACGCGTTCGTCCGCACCTCCGGCTACCTGCCGGGCACGAGCGACGTCTACGTCTCGCTCGGACAGGTGAAGAAGTACAACCTCCGCAAGGGCGACGCCGTCGTCGGCGCGATCAAGCAGCCCCGCGAGGGCGAGCAATCCGGCCGCCAGAAGTACAACGCGCTGGTCAAGGTCGACGCCATCAACGGCCTGTCGGTCGAAGATGCGGCGACCCGCGTCGAGTTCGGCAAGCTCACGCCCCTCTACCCGCAGGACCGCCTGCGTCTGGAGACCGCGCCCGAGAAGCTCACGCAGCGCATCATCGACCTCGTCGCCCCCATCGGCAAGGGTCAGCGCGGCCTGATCGTCGCGCCCCCGAAGGCCGGCAAGACGATCGTGCTGCAGCAGATCGCCAACGCGATCGCGACGAACAACCCCGAGGTCCACCTCATGGTCGTCCTCGTCGATGAGCGTCCCGAAGAAGTCACCGACATGCAGCGGACGGTCAAGGGCGAGGTCATCGCCTCGACGTTCGACCGCCCCGCCGAAGACCACACCACCGTCGCCGAGCTGGCTATCGAGCGCGCCAAGCGCCTGGTAGAACTCGGCCGCGATGTCGTCGTGCTGCTCGACTCGATCACACGCCTCGGCCGTGCCTACAACATCACGGCGCCCACCTCGGGCCGCGTGCTGACCGGCGGGGTCGACGCATCCGCGCTCTACCCGCCCAAGCGATTCTTCGGCGCCGCGCGCAACATCGAGAACGGTGGATCGCTCACGATCCTGGCGACGGCGCTCGTCGAGACCGGGTCCAAGATGGACGAGGTCATCTTCGAGGAGTTCAAGGGCACCGGCAACAGCGAACTGCGTCTGTCGCGTCAGCTCGCCGACAAGCGCATCTTCCCGGCGGTCGACGTCAACGCGTCCAGCACGCGCCGCGAAGAGATGCTGCTCTCGGCCGACGAGGTCAAGATCACCTGGAAGCTCCGTCGTGCTCTTGCCGGTCTCGACCAGCAGCAAGCACTCGAGGTCGTGCTCGGCAAGCTGAAGGAGACGCAGTCCAACGTCGAGTTCCTCGTGCAGATGCAGAAGTCGATCCCGGCGCCCGCCGGGGGCGGCAGCGGGCACGAGAACAGCATCCGCTGACTCGTGTCGGATTCGGGCATGTTCGAGTCCGTTCGCGGACTCCTCGAAGAGCACAGGGCCGTCGAGAGCGAACTCAACGACCCCGCGGTGCATGCCGATCCGGCGCGCGCGAAACGCGTCAACCGTCGCTACGCCGAACTCTCGAAGATCATCTCGGCCTACGAGACGTCGATGAAGGCATCGGACGATCTGGATGCCGCGCGCGAGTTCGCTCGTGAAGACGAGGCGTTCGCCGAAGAAGTGCCGGCGCTCGAGCTCCGTCTCACCGAGACGCAGGAGAAGCTGCGACGACTGCTGATTCCGCGCGACCCCGACGATGCGCGTGACGTGATCATGGAGATCAAGCAGGGAGAGGGCGGCGCCGAGAGTGCGCTGTTCGCGGCCGACCTTCTGCGCATGTACATCCAGTACGCGGCGTCGAAGGGCTGGAAGACCGAGCTCCTCGAGCGCAACGAGTCCGATCTGGGCGGCTACAAGGACGTGCAGATCGCGATCAAGGGATCGTCCAACGATCCGGCGCAGGGCGTCTGGGCGCACCTTAAGTACGAGGGTGGTGTGCATCGTGTGCAGCGCGTGCCGGCGACCGAGTCGCAGGGGCGCATCCACACCTCGACCACCGGTGTGCTCGTCTTCCCCGAGGTCGACGAGCCCGACGAGATCGCGATCAACCAGAGTGATCTGAAGATCGATGTGTTCCGTTCGTCGGGTCCCGGCGGTCAGTCCGTCAACACGACCGACTCCGCGGTGCGGATCACGCACGTTCCCACCGGGATCGTCGTCTCCATGCAGAACGAGAAGTCGCAGCTGCAGAACCGCGAGGCCGGTATGCGCGTGCTCCGCGCACGGCTGCTCGCCCGGCAGCAGGAGGAGCGGGATGCCGCGGCATCCGATGCCCGCAAGTCCCAGATCCGCGGCATGGATCGGTCCGAGCGCATCCGCACGTACAACTTCCCCGAGAACCGGATCGCGGACCACCGCACCGGGTACAAGGCATACAACCTCGACGCCGTGATGAACGGTGCCCTCGAGCCTGTCGTGCAGTCCTGCATCGAAGCCGACGAAGAGGCGCGCCTGGCCGACCTGGGGTCGGAACAGTAGACACGGGCGCCATGCCAGAGCACACCGTCGGGGCATCCCTGGAGAGCGCCGTGCTGGTGCTTGAGTCGGCCGGTGTGCCGAACCCCAGGGTCGACGCCGAGCTGCTCGTCGGCCATGTGCTCGGCGCAAG
>JAHIOK010000347.1 GCA_018895315.1 Actinomycetota bacterium
CGCCACCGACCCCGCAGCAGGCGTGGGCGCAGCCTCCTGCCCCGGACGCTCCGGCTCCGACCGCTCCCACCCCAGAGCCCCCGGCCTCGCAGCCGCAACAGCCCCCGGCGTATCAGGGCTTCCCGCCCCCGCCACCGCTGCCTCCGCAGGTCTGAGTCGACCGAACCTCAGACGCCGAGCATTTCCGCGGCCGCCATCGCGGCGTTGTGGCCGCCGATTCCGCTGACGGCACCGCCGCGTCGCGCTCCCGAACCGCACATCAGGATGCCGGGATGCTCGGTCTCCACGCCCCACCGGGCCGCCGGCGAGTCGTCCGCCGTGGTGATCTCGTCGAGCCAGGGCCAGGAGAGTGCGCCGTGGAAGATGTCGCCGCCGGTCATGCCCAGTGAGTGCTCGAGGTCACCGGTGGTGCGCGCCTCGATGCACGGGGCACCATCGGGCGCCTCGTAGAGGCAGTCCGCCAAGGGTTCGGCGAGGACGGCGTTCAGTGAGCGCTCGGCGGCGGTGAGGAGCGCGGCACGCGCGGCATCCGGGTCGGAATCGGAGACCAGGCGGTGCGGCACTTGCAGTCCGAAGAGCGTCAGAGTCTGTGCGCCGAGGGCTCTCAGCTCGGCGCCGAGGATCGACGGGTCGGTGAGCGAGTGGCAGTAGATCTCGGCGGGGAGCGGGTCGGGGATGCCTCCTGCGACGGCCTGCGCGTGCGCCCGGTCTAGCCCTGTCATCGTCTCAGCGATGTGGAACGTGCCGGCGAACGCCTCTTCCGGTCGTACCGCACTGTCGTGCAGCCGCGGCAGCCGTCGCAGCAGCATGTTCACCTTCAGCTGTGCCCCCTCTGGCACCGCCTCGGCGGCGGCGTTGCCGGTGCCCGCGCTCAGCAGGTGCCGCAGCACCGCGGGGCCGACGCCGCTGAGCACGAGGCGTCCGCGGACAGTTCCCGGCTTCGGCCCGGCGACGGTGACTTCGCCGTCCGGCGTGATCGCGGTGACCGGTGCCTCGAGTCGCAGGTCGGCGCCCGCGCTCCGCGCCGCGCGTTCGAGCTCGGCAGAGACCGCGCCCATTCCTCCGACAGGAACGTCCCAGTCGCCGGTGCCGCCGATCACGTGGTACAGGAAGCACCTGTTCTGGCGCAGGCTCGCGTCATCCGCGGTGGCGAACGTGCCGATCAACCCGTCGGTGAGCGCGATGCCTCGGGCGAGGTCGGTCTGCAATGCGCCGCGCAGCATCCGACCGAGCGGGGCCTCCACGAGACCTTCCCAGAGGGCATCATCGCCGATGCGCGCTCGGAGCGCGGCGGCCGAAGGCAGTGGTTCGGTCATCGTGGGGAACACCGCCCGCGCGACCGGACCGAGCCTCGCGGTCAGCGCCTCGAATCGCGCTGCCTCAGCGGCGTCCCCGGTAGCGCGGGCGAAGCTCGCAGCGGTGGCCGCGGCGTCTTGAGTGTCGATCAGGATGCCGCGCGCGGGATCGCCGGGATCCGGGGTGTAGGACGAGATACGGCGCCGGCGGAGGGTGAGGTGCAGGCCGAGATCATCGATGATGCGGCGGGGGAGCAGGCTGACGAGATAGGAGTAGCGCGACAGTGCCGCCTCCACGCCCACCCAGGGGCGCTCTGAGACGGCGGCGCCCCCGACATGACCGAGGCGTTCGAGCACCACCACGGTGAGTCCCCGGCGCGCGAGATACGCGGCCGCGACGAGCGCATTGTGGCCACCTCCGACGATCACGACGTCGTGGGTGTGGACGGGGGGAAGACGACCCATGGCGCCCAGGGTAGACCCGACCGCTCGTCCTCCGCTGAGCGGCGATAGCGTGGAGGCTATGGCGACAGCGCGTGACCTCGAGGCATTGGCGATCGACATCGCGAGAGAGGCGGGCGCGCTTGCTCGCCGACGCCGCGACGAGGGGGTGTCGATCGCGGCGACGAAGTCCGCCGTCGCCGACATCGTCACCGAAGCGGATCGCGAGGTCGAGGCCATGATCCGTGCGCGGATCGCGGCAGAGCGTCCGGGAGACGGATTTCTTGGCGAGGAGTCGGAGGCGCAGCGCGCCACGACCGACACGACATGGGTCGTGGATCCGATCGACGGGACCGTGAACTACGCCTACGGGATCCCGTCGTATGCGGTGAGCATCGCGGTTGTGACCGGCGAGCCCGATCCGCAGGAATGGGTTGCGCAGGCCGGAGTCGTCTTCAACCCGGTCTCGGGGGAACTCTTCCGCGCGGCCCGCGGCGAAGGCGCCTTCCTCGGAGATCATCGCCTCGCCGTCAACACCGCACCCACCGCGGCGGGTGCCCTGCTCGCCACCGGTTTCGGCTACGACCCTGCGACCCACGCGGGCGATATCGCGCGCGTCGCGCGGGTGATGCCCATCGCCCGCGACATCCGGCGGATCGGATCTGCGGCGCTCGACCTCGCCTTCGTCGCAGCCGGGCGGCTCGACGGATACTTCGAGCGCGGGCTGCACCCGTGGGACCACGCCGCGGGTGCGCTGCTGGTCACTGAGGCCGGCGGACGCGTGGGCGGGCGTCCCGGCGGCAGACCCGGACGCGAGATGACGATTGCCTGCGGCACCGGCCTTTTTGAGGAGCTGCAGGCGCGAGTCGCCATGTGAGCGTCAACATCGTGGGCGATTGCACACCACGCTCTCAGGATGTTCGCGCTAAGGTTTATCCATTCGTTACCTTCGCCGCCCGAAACGGCGGGGTGAATATACGCAGATGTCCGCCGTCATCTCCCCCGGGATGACACGACACGAGAGTTACCACGCGTTGCCCCTCGATTCCTCCTTGCCTGAGCCCGCCCCCACGCGACGCTCGAGCCGTGCTCTTCCCGCGCTGGCAGCTGCGCCGGTCGAAGACGCCAAGCCCGTGCGCGCTGAGCGGCGCGGCCGCACCGTCGACGCGACCTCTTCGCGTCCCGCGGTCGTCTGGGGACGCACCGCGGCATCCGACACCGTGAGCGCGCCCCTCGCCCCGGTCGAAGCCACCTCGACCGCCGAGGAGCTACCCGCTTCCGAACCCTTGACTCGTCGCCGAGCCCGCGCCATCGCGCAGGCCGGCGATTCGACTTTCACGGCACCCGCTGAGCCCGAGCACGCGACACACGGCGAGCCAGAGCTGCTGATCGTCGTCGTTGACAGCGCAGAGTCGCAGCGGATCGCCGACACGGATGCCGCGACCTCGACGGCCACCGATGCCTTCGAGCTGATCGAGCCCGCGCTCGATGAAGAACCCGCCATTGAAGAAGAACCCGTCGTGGCCTTCGCCTCCGAGGAGCACGTCTCCTCCGCGGCACCCGCCATCGACGAGTTCGAAGCCGCCGCACGGCTGTTCTCCTTCACCGGCGAGACGCCGATCCAGGTGCCCCGCGCGGAAGCCGCCGCCGATGCCTCCGCCTCCCGTCCGGTCGATGACC
>JAHIOK010000348.1 GCA_018895315.1 Actinomycetota bacterium
AGGATGCGCAACTGCTCATCGTGGCCGGGCTTCTGGTACTTGACCTCGACGTTCTCCTGGAACCAGCGGCGCTGGCCCGGGTCCTGGATGTGCATGTACTCGATGCCGATCGTGCGGCAGTACGAGTCGCGCAGAACACCCAGGATGTCGCGGAGCTTCATGATGCGCTTGCCGCCGAAGCCACCCGTGACGAACTCTCGGTCGAGATCCCAGAAGGTGAGGCCGTGAGATTCGATCTCGAGGTCGGGGTGCATGCGCTGCACGTACTCGAGCGGGTCGATGTCGGCCATCAAGTGCCCGCGTACGCGGTAGGAGTTGATGAGCTCCTGCACGCGCGCGGTCTTGTCGACGCGTTCTGCGATGTCGACGTTGATGTCGCTCGCCCAGCGGATCGGCGCGTACGGGATGCGCATCGCCGCGAAGATGTCATCGTAGAAGCCGCGCTGCCCGGTGAGCAGCTCGTGCACCTTCTTGAGGAATTCTCCCGAGCCCGCGCCCTGGATGACGCGGTGGTCGTAGGTGCTGGTGAGGGTGATCGTCTTGCCGATCGCGAGCTCGCTCAGCGTCTTCTCGCTCGCGCCCTGGAACTCGGCGGGATACTCCAGCGCTCCGGCGCCGACGATGCAGCCCTGCCCCTTCATCAGGCGCGGGACGGAGTGCACCGTGCCGATTCCGCCCGGGTTGGTGAGCGAGATCGTGGTGCCCTGGAAGTCGGCGGCGGTGAGCTTGTTCGTGCGCGCCCGGGTCACCAGGTCTTCGTACGACGCGAGGAACTCGCCGAACGTGAGGGTGTCGGCGCGCTTGATGCTCGGCACCAGCAGTGCGCGGGTGCCGTCGGGCTTGGGCAGATCGATCGCGATGCCGAGGTTGATGTGCGCCGGGGCGACGACCGAAGCCTTGCCGTCGATCTCGGCGTAGAACACGTTCTGACTCGGGAACTCTTTGAGCGCCTGGATCAGCGCCCAGCCGATCAGGTGGGTGAAGCTGATCTTGCCGCCGCGGCTGCGGGCCATGAAGTTGTTCACGACGATGCGGTTGTCGATCATGAGCTTCGCCGGCACGGTGCGCACGCTCGTCGCGGTCGGAACCGTCAGCGACTCGTCCATGTTCGCAGCAAGGGCCTTGGGCATGCCGCGGAGGACCGTGACGACGTCTTCTTCGGCGGACGCCTCACCCGTCGAGGGCTCGACCTTCGGCGCCTGCGCCGGGATCGGCTGCCGCGAGGCGGGACGAGCCGTGGTGCGGGCGACGGGCTGTGCGCCGATCACGGGGATCGGTGCCGTCATCGGATGCGGTTCGACCACCGGCGCACTGGGCGCTGCGGACGGCGTCGCTGCGACGGTGTTCGCAGGCGCCTCGGTCGGTGCGGCATCGGATGCGGCGGCATCCGTGTCGACCGGTTGGTACGACTCGAGGATCGGCCACCAGGCCTTATCGACCGAGTTCTTGTCTTTCGTGAACTGTTCGTAAAGTTCGTCGACGAGCCATTCGTTGGCTCCGAACTCTCCGTCGCTCGCTGTCCCGTGGCCTGTGACCTGGCTCGACACCCTCGATCGCCCGCTTTCATCGATGAAGATTGAGGTGGTAGCAGGCCCAAATGGCCCGCGCACACAGTTATCTAGCGTAACCCCTTCTGTCGCACCCGAGCGGTGAGAAGCGTGCTCCGAGGTGCACGATTGTGCATCGTTCACCCGATGGCATGAATCACTACCCTTGATGCCATGGAGTTCTATGGTGCCGAGCCCGACGTCGACCTGACGTATTCGGATGTCTTCCTGGTGCCGCGGCGCTCCGCGGTGGCGAGCAGACTCGAGGTCGATCTTTCGCCGCGGGATGGCTCTGCGGCCACGATTCCGCTGGTATCGGCGAACATGAACTCGGTCACCGGCCCGCGTTTGGCCGCGACGCTCGCTCGCCGCGGTGGACTCGGCGTCCTGCCGCAGGACATGCCGCTGCAAGAACTGGATGCCGCGATCCGATGGGTGAAGGACCAGCCCGTGCTGTGGGACACCCCGGTGGTGCTGCCGCCCGAGGCAACGGTGGCGGAGGCATCACGCCTGCTGCCCGCGATCGACGGGCACGGAATCGTTGTCGCTGCGGCATCCGGAGGGGGGTCCCGTTTCGCACACGACGACATCCTCGGAATCGTTCCGGCGGCCCGTCTCGGCACAGCTCTTCCCGACGCGCGGCTCGGCGATCTCGCCCGCGGTCGCACCGCGTCGATCGACGCCGACGATGTCGAGAGCGCCCGTCACGCATTCGACCTCATCGTTGCCGCCGGCGCCGAGACCTTGTGCGTCCTGCATCACGGGTTCCTCGTCGGCACGCTCTCGCGCCGCAGCGCGCTGCGCTCGACGCTCTACCGTCCCGCCGTCGACGCCTCCGGACGCCTGATCGTCGCCGCCGCCGTCGGAATCAACGGCGACGTGCAGGCAAAGGCGCGGGCGCTCGTCGCTGCGGGCGTCGACGTGCTCGTGGTCGACACGGCCCACGGTCACCAGGAAGGCATGCTGCGCGCTCTGCGCTCGGTCTCCGACCTCGGCGCGCAGATCCCCATCGCGGCAGGCAATATCGTCACCGCGGAAGGCGTGCACGACCTCGTCTCCGCCGGCGCGACGATCCTCAAGGTGGGCGTGGGACCGGGCGCCATGTGCACGACCCGCATGATGACGGCCGTCGGCCGCCCGCAGTTCTCCGCCGTGCTCGAGACCGCCCAGGCAGCACGGATGATGGGCGCCCATGTCTGGGCCGACGGGGGAGTGCGCTACCCCCGCGACGTCGCGCTCGCCCTCGCGGCGGGCGCAGCATCCGTCATGGTCGGCTCGTGGTTCGCCGGCACGATCGAAGCGCCCGGCGAACTCCTCACAGACGACGCCGGCCGTGTGTACAAGGAATCGTGGGGGATGGCCTCGACGAAAGCCGTGCACGAGCGTTTCGGCGGGCTGGATCCCTACGACCTTGCCCGTAAGGAGCTGTTCGCCGAGGGAATCTCATCGTCGAAGATCTACCTTGATCCGCAGCGTCCCGGACTCGAAGACCTCCTCGACATGATCACCTCGGGGGTGCGCTCCTCGTTCACCTACACCGGTGCCGCAACTGTGCCCGAGTTCCACGAGCGCGCGCGGGTCGGGCTGCAGTCCGCCGCCGGCTACGACGAAGGAAAGGCGCTCCCGACCAGCTGGTGAGCGCTCACGCCTCGAAGACGGCGACCGCTGCCTCGAACGTGAGCCAGGCGCCGAGCTGCACCGACAGGTCGCTCTCGGGCTCTGTCGAGTCGCCTACTGCGCCGGCGGTGGGATGCAGCGGAGCCTGTGCCCCCGTCGGCACGCGTGCCCCGACCGCGGCGTCGACCGAGAAGATCGGACGCCCGTTCACCTCGGCACGACCCGCCCACAGTGCTTCCGCGTTCCGTTGCACGATCGATCGAGCGGTGGCCGCCGCCCGGTGCGCCCGTTCGCCCTCGGTGAGCGTCGGAGCAAGATGGTCGATCCTTCTCGCGGCCCAGGCAAGGGTGCGGCAGGTGATTCCGGCGAACAGCCCACCGTCGCCGCCGCCGGCGCCGGGCAGTACTGCGTCGCGGTGCCGTGTCCACGTCTCGATCGCTTCGACGAGATGTATGGCGCGAGTAAGGAAGCGCTCCCCGTCGGTGCCGCGCCCCGGCCGTCGCCCCGCCACCTCCAGCTGCGCTGCGAGCGCGACCCCCTGGCAGTAGGTGTAGTGCGCGGAGCGCACCGTCGGGATGCCGTCCACGGGTTCGATGCCGTCGCGGATCAGGCCGGTCGCCTCGTCGCGCAGCGTGGCATCGAGCCAATCGGCCAGGCGGGCTGCAGCATCCACGCGCCCGGTGCGCGCGAGCACGATTGCGGCCGGCCCGTTGGCGGGAGCGTTGAACAGGGCACTGCCGATGCGCCACGGGATTGCCCCGACTCTGGAGTCGATGGCGGATTCGAGGCACGCGGCGATCTGCTCGAGGCCGCGCTCGGGCAGCGAGTCGCCGCGCTGCAGGGCGATGCCGAGCCACGCGATGTCGTCGTAGAACGGATTCGTCCAGCGGCCCGCGTTGCGCACGAGCACTCCACGAGCCAACGCCGCGGGCCGCCGACGTCGACCCGCCGACGGGCGGTGACGGGCGGCATCCACCGTCGCATTCATGAGGTGGGCGTGCCACCAGAAGTGCCAGACGGATGCCTCATCCCATACGCCGGCGAGTCCGGGCCTGGGCGGGGCCGATGCGCGCGCCCACGCCACCGGTCCCACGCGACGGACATACCTCGTGAGGACGGCATACTCCGCCGCCGAAGCCCGTTGGTTCCAGGAATCCACCGACACCGATCCATCATCCCGCGCTGGCTCCGCCGCGGTCGCGTAAACTGTTCTCACGATGGACGACCCCCCCAGTAGACGCTCGCCCCACCGACCCTGTTCCGCTTCGAGCGGAGGTGACGAGTGATGGATTACGTCATGTTGGGCGTGGGGCTTCTGCTCACGATCGGGACCGGACTGTTCGTCGCCAGCGAGTTCGCGCTGGTCAATCTCGATCGCGCCGATCTGGAGGCACGCCAGAAAGCCGGCGAGACCCGTCTCTCGCTCACGATCAGCGCTCTGCGCATCACGTCGACGCATCTCTCGAGCGCGCAGCTCGGGATCACGCTGACGACACTGCTCACGGGTTACACGATGGAGCCTGCGATCTCGAATCTCCTCCGCCCGGTTCTCGCGAGCTGGGGCATCCCCGAAGGAGTCGTCTCCCCGCTGGCCGCGATCGTCGGTGTGTCGTTCGCGACGATCCTCTCGATGGTGGTCGGCGAGCTCGTGCCCAAGAACTTCGCCCTCGCGATTCCGCGGCAGACGGCCAAGCTCGTGCTGCCGTTCCAGGTGGCCTTCACGACCGTCTTCCGTCCCGCGATCTGGGTGCTCAACGGCAGCGCCAACGGCGTCATCCGATCGCTCGGCATCGAACCGAAGGAAGAGCTCTCGGGAGCGCGCACGGCCGAAGAGCTCTCGAGTCTCGTGCGGCGCTCCGCGAGTGCGGGCGTGCTCGAGAAGGACACCGCGTCGCTGCTCGATCGCAGCCTCACCTTCGCGCGGCTGAGCGCCGCCGATGTCATGACACCTCGCCCGTCGGTGCATGCGCTGGCCGCGGACGACTCCGCTGCCGACGTGATCCAGCTCGCGCGGCGCACCGGGCACAGCCGGTTTCCCGTCTACGAGGAGTCGATGGACGACATCGTCGGCATCGTGCATCTGAAGGCGGCGATCAGCGTGCCGCGTGAGCGCCGGGGTGATGTCCCTGCAGCCGCCCTCGCTACCGAGCCGTTGCGCGTGCCCGAGGCGGTGCACCTCGACAGTCTGATGGCCGAACTCCGCGCCCGGGGCTATCAGATGGCGGTCGTGGTCGATGAATATGGCGGAACGGCGGGCGTCGTGACGCTGGAGGATCTCGTCGAGGAGATCGTCGGAGAAGTGCTCGACGAGCACGACCGTCGCCGCGCGGGCGTCGTGCGCAGCGCCGAATCGCTGACGTTCCCCGGAGACCTGCGCCCCGACGAACTGCGCGACCGCACGGGTGTGCGTGTACCCGAAGACGACGTGTACGACACCGTCGGCGGATTCCTCATGAGTGCCCTCGAACGCATCCCGGCCGTCGGAGACGAGATCGAGATCGACGACGGAACCCTCGCGGTGCTGCGGATGGACGGGCGCCGCGTGGATCGTGTGCGATTCACCCCGAAGCCCACCCCGGAGGTCGCGGTCGACGGCGTCGAGGCGACGCGAGGAGGTGAGCGACGATGAGCGATTGGGCCGGAATCGGATGGCTCGTGGTGCTGCTGATCGGCAATGCCTTCTTCGTCGGCGCGGAGTTCGCGGTGATCTCCGCGCGGCGCTCGCAGATCGAACCGCTCGCCGAACGCGGATCCCGCGCGGCGAAGACGGCGCTGTACGCCATGGAACATGCGACGCTCATGCTGGCGACCTCGCAGCTCGGCATCACGATCTGCTCGCTGCTGATCCTGAACGTGTCGGAGCCGGCCATCCACCATCTGCTCGCCGCGCCGCTGGGGCTCACCGGATGGGGTGAGGTGGCCGTCGACGCCACCGCGTTCATCGTCACGCTGCTGCTGGTGTCGTATCTGCACGTCGTGTTCGGCGAGATGGTGCCGAAGAACCTCGCGTTCTCGGTTCCTGACCGTGCCGTGCTGATGCTGGCGCCGCCGCTGGTGGCCGTGTCGAAGCTGTTCCACCCGGTGATCGCGTCGTTGAACTGGCTTGCGAACCATGTGGTCCGCCTGTTCCGGGTGGAGCCGAAGAATGAAGCGGCCTCTACGTTCACCCTCGAAGAAGTGGCGACGATCGTCAATCAGTCACGCATGGAAGGCGTGCTGGATGACGCATCCGGTGCCGTCGCGGCCGCCGTGGAATTCACCGACAAGAAGGCGAAGGATGTCGCCGTTCCCCTCGCGCAGCTTGTCACGCTCACCAAGAGCACGACGCCCGATGAGATCGAGCGCGCGGTGGCCAAGCACGGTTTCTCGCGCTATGTGATCGTCGACCAGCAGGACGTGCCCATCGGGTACGTGCACCTGAAGGACGTGCTGCGGGCAGCGGAGAATCCGGATGCCGCGCCCGATGTCGCCCGTCCCATCCCGAACAAGCGCATCCACGCGATGGTGCCGGTGATGGAGACGACCGACCTCGAGGATGCACTCGCGGTGATGCGACAGAACGGCCGGCACCTGGCTCAGGTGCGCGACCTGCAGGGCCGTATCACGGCTGTGCTGTTCCTCGAGGACATCATCGAAGAGCTCATCGGCGAAGTGCAGGACGCCACCAGCCGCCGCCGCTGACCCCGGCGCGCCCGCGGCATCCCGAGTGCACGGGTTGCTGCCGAGTGCACGGCCTGCCGACATCGATAGGTCGTGCACTCGGCGTGGTGCCGTGCACTCGGCGGGCCGCAGGGGGGCGCGGCGCGGGGTCAGCGGGGGCGGGCTCGGACGTATTGCGCGGGCCAGTAGTCGATGTCGATGCCGAGGTCGCTGGATGCGCGGAGGGCGAAGTGCGGGTCGCGCAGCCATTCGCGTCCGGCCATGATCGCGTCGGCTCCGCCTTCGGCCAGGATCTGCTCGGCCTGCGCAGCATCCGTGATGAGTCCGACCGCGTTGACGAGAACGCCCGCCTCGGCGCGCACGCGCGCAGCGAGCGGCACCTGGTATCCCGGGTGCACCGCGATCTTCTGATGTGCGACGAGTCCGCCGCTGGAGATGTCGAAGAAGTCCGCTCCATGCGCCTTCGCCCACGTGCTGACAGTGGTGGTGCTCTCCACCTCCCAGCCGCCGTCTGCCCAGTCGGTGCCGGACAGCCGCACGAACAGGGGGGCGTCGGGGGCGGCCTCCCGCACGACGTCGATGACGCGCAGCAGCAAGCGCGCCCGATTCTCCAGGCTCCCGCCGTATTCGTCGCCGCGCAGGTTCGACAGCGGCGAGAGGAACTGGTGCAGCAAATAGCCGTGGGCGGCGTGCAGCTCCAGTACGTCGAACCCCGCGGCGATCGCGCGCCCCGCGGCGGCGGCGAAATCGGCGACGACGCGGTCGATACTCGCGTGATCGAGCGCGGCGGGTTCGGCGTAGCCCTCGAAAGCGATGGCCGAGGGCGCCACGGCGGTCCAGCCGCCCTCGGCTGCGGGCACCGATCCGTGCCTGCCGGAGAGCGGCGACCAGGTGGAAGCCTTGCGTCCGGCGTGGCCGAGCTGGATGCCGGCGGCAGCTCCCCGGGCATGCAGCGCCGCGACGATCGGGGCCCACGCCTCACGCTGATCGTCGTTCCAGATGCCGACGTCCTCGGGCGAGATCCGACCCTCGGGCGACACCGCCGATGCCTCGGCCACGACCAGCCCAGCTCCCCCGGAGGCGAACTGCGCGAGGTGCGTGTGATGCCATTCCTGGGGTACGCCGTCCACAGCGCTGTACTGACACATCGGGGAGACCCACAGGCGATTGCGCAGGGTCAGACCGTGCACCGTGAGGGGGGAGAACAGAATGCTCATGTCGTGCTCCAGAGGTAAGGTTTCGCCATGGTCGCCGTGACATGGTCGGTCGCAGATGCGTCGCGCGCACTGCGAAATCCAACGAACGCCGACGACAAGTATTCCCGGGGAGTCGTCGGCATCCGCACCGGATCCGACGCCTATCCCGGCGCTGCGGTGCTCGGCGTCGAGGCGGCCTGGCGCACCGGCATCGGCATGGTGCGCTACCTCGGCCCCGACCGCCCGACCGCGCTCGTGCTGCATCGGCGCCCCGAGACCGTTACCGCCGACGGCCGCGTGCAGGCCTGGGTGATCGGGTCGGGAACGGATGCCGCGCACCGATCCGGCGAC
>JAHIOK010000349.1 GCA_018895315.1 Actinomycetota bacterium
ACCAAGAACGACGTGCTCGCGGCGAACTACCCGTTCGCAACGATCGAGCCGAACGTCGGTGTCGTCAGCCTGCCCGACCCGCGTCTTGCGAAGCTCGCCGAAGTCTTCGGCTCCGAGCGTCTGCTGCCGGCGACGGTGTCGTTCGTCGATATCGCGGGCATCGTCCGCGGGGCGAGCGAGGGAGAGGGCCTGGGCAACCAGTTCCTGGCGAACATTCGCGAGGCCGACGCCATCGCCCAGGTCGTTCGTGGATTCACCGATGATGACGTCGTCCACGTCGACGGGGATGTGAACCCCAAGAACGACCTCGAGACGATCAATGCCGAGCTCATGCTGGCCGATCTGCAGACCCTCGAGAAGGCGATCCCGCGGCTGGAGAAAGACGTCAAGGGCAAGCGTGCGGAGCCTGCCACGCTCGAGGCCGCCGTCGCCGCGAAGGACGCCCTGGAACGCGGCATCCTGCTCTCGCACTCGGGTCTCGATCTCGCGGCCATCAAGGAATTCGGCTTGATGACCTCGAAGCCGTACATCTACGTCTTCAACGTCGACGAAGCCGTCCTGACGGATGCCGCGGCTAAGGCGTCACTCGAGGCGCTTGTCGCACCGGCGCACGCCGTGTTCCTCGACGCGAAGATCGAGTCCGAGCTCATCGACCTCGATCCCGAGGATGCCGCGGAACTGCTGGCGTCGACGGGTCAGGACGAATCGGGCATCGACCAGCTCGCCCGTATCGGCTTCGACACCCTGGGACTGCAGACCTATTTGACCGCGGGTCCGAAAGAAGCGCGCGCCTGGACGATCGGCAAGGGCTGGAAGGCGCCGCAGGCGGCGGGAGTCATCCACACCGACTTCGAGAAGGGCTTCATCAAGGCCGAGGTCATCTCGTTCGACGATCTGATCGAGACCGGGTCCGTGGTCGAGGCCCGCGCGAAGGGCAAGGCTCGGCTGGAGGGCAAGGACTACGTCATGAAGGATGGCGACGTCGTGGAGTTCCGGTTCAATGTCTGACGGCCCCGGTGCCGCCGGCCACCTGCTCGCGAACGGCGATGCGGTATCGGCCCACGTTTTCGAGCCCGAGGGGCGGGCCATTCCCTACGCCGTCGAGGGCACCGGTCCGGCCGTCGTCCTGATTGCGGGACTCGGCCTCGATATCGCCTCTCTCGGAACTCTCGGGCATTCGGTGGCGCAGGAGGACTTCCGGGTCATCCGCCTCGGCTCCCGTCGTCCGTCGCACGGCGCTAGCGCGTCGATGAGCGATCTCGCGCAGGATGTCATCGACGTGATGACACACCTGGATGTCGCTCATGCGTGGGTCGGAGGTCATGCGTTCGGTGGGACGGTCGCCCGCTTCGTCGCGTTGGACCACCATGACAGTGTCAACGGGGTGCTCCTGCTGGGAGTAGAGGGCTCCTCGCCGACGACCCTGGACGTCACCGGCATCCCTGAGCGGTTCCGCGACGCAGAGGTCGAGGAACTGCAGCGCGCGGCATGGTCGGCGCCGTCGGAGTTGGCGGCCGGTGTGCCGGTGCTGATCATCCAGGGGACGGAAGACGCTGTCACTCCCGCTGCCAATGGCGCACGCCTGCAGGCTGCTGCCCCGGATCGCGTGAGCGTGGTGTCCGTGGAGGGCGGCGGGCACATGTTCCCTGCGACGCACATCGGCGCGACGTCGTGGGCCATCGAGGACTACCTCGACTGGGACTGACGAGCGGGGACGACGGAGTTCTCAGTGGAGAGTCGCACGAAGAATCGACAGCCGGCGGCGACACTGCGGTCGATGGTAGAGCGCGCGTATGGAGCCGCAGCGTGTCTCCCCGACGATGACTTCGCGTCGGAGCTCGACCACGGCTGGTTCAACGCGGTCTACCGTGTTCGCCTGCGCGATTCACGCGATGTCGTTCTGAAGATCGCCCCGTCTCCACGCCTGAAAGTGCTGACGTACGAGCACGACCTCATGCGCAATGAGTGGGCTGCTCTCGAGGTTCTCCGCGCAGAATCCCTCGCGGTACCTGCCGTCGAGTTCGCGGATCCATCCCGAGAGATCTGCGACGCGGACTGGTTCTTCATGGAGTTCGTCGAGGGCGAGAACTTCGGACAACTGATCGAGCAAGGAGCACTTTCGACAGTCGCGGCTGAGAACCTCTACGAACAGCTCGGCGAACTCAATCGCGGCGTGAACAAGATCGTCGGGCCCGGCTTCGGTTCGATCGCCGAGCCGCACTGGTCGAGCTGGCGGGCGGCGTTCACGAATCTCGTCGAAGACGTCCTCCGAGACGGCGAGGCGATCGTCGTCGATATCGGATGCTCCTACCGGCGAGTGAGGAAGGTGCTGGCGGCCCACTCGCCGGTTCTCGAGGACGTGACGGAACCCCGTTTCGTCGCCTGGGACCTGTGGCCGAGCAACACCATGACCTCGGGCGGCAGAATCACGGCGCTCATCGATCCGGAGCGCGCGATGTGGGGTGATCCGCTGATGGAGGCGGGGTTGCTCGGCCCTGACTTGCCCATCTTCGGCGACCGGACCGCGTTCGGCCGCGGGTATCGCCTGGGGTCCCTCAGTCCCTCGGAGGAGCTTCGGCGTCGGCTCTACACGATGTACCTCATCCTCGTGATGATCGTCGAGCCCGGCTACCGCGGCACGCAGGATCCCCACCAAGTCGTGTGGTGCCGGGATCGGCTGGCCGATCTCCTCGAGGGGCTCGAGTCACCGGCATCCGGTCAGTCGTCGCTGTAGCGCATGACGATGCGGCCGTCGATCTTTCCCTGCTCCATGCGGGTGAAGATGTCGTTGATGTTCTCGATCGGTTCGACGTGCACCGTCGGATGGATCTGGCCGCGCGCGTAGAACTCGAGCGCTTCGGCGAGGTCCTGCCGGGTGCCGACGATGGATCCTCGGATCGTGATGGCGCGCAGCACGATGTCGAAGATGTTCGCGGGGAAGTCTCCGGGCGGCAGCCCGTTGAAGACGATCGTCGCCCCCCGGCGGGTGACTGCGAGAGCCTGACCGAAGGCCCGTGGATGCACTGCCGTGACGAGCACGCCGTGCGCCCCGCCGGTTGCCGCCTGGATGGCCTCGCCCGGGTCGCCCTTCATCGCGTTGACCGTGACCTCGGCGCCGTGGTGCCGCGCGAGCTCCAGTTTCGTGTCATCGATGTCGACCGCGGCCACGCGCATGCCCATGGCCCGCGCGTATTGCACGGCAATGTGGCCGAGGCCGCCGATGCCCGAGATGACGACCCACTGGCCGGGCTTCACTCCGGTCATCTTCAGTCCCTTGTAGACCGTGACACCCGCGCAGAGGATCGGCGCGACCTCGACGGGGTCGGCGCCCGCAGGAATGCGGGCGGCAAACTTCTCATCGACGAGCATGTACTCGCCGAAGCTGCCGTCCACGGAGTACCCGCCGTTCTGCTGCTCGGGGCAGAGCGTCTCCCATCCGGTCACGCAGTACTCGCAGAGCCCGCAGGCACTCCACAGCCACGCGTTGCCGACGTGCTCACCAATGGTCAGAGTGGTGACGCCTTCGCCGATCGCGACGACCACGCCGTATCCCTCGTGTCCGGGGATGAGGTCGGCTTTCGGTGCGACGGGCCAGTCGCCGCGCGCGGCGTGCAGGTCGGTGTGGCAGACGCCGCTCGTGATCACGCGGACGAGCGCCTGGTGGCGTCCGGGTACAGGAATGGGAACATCTGCGATCAGCAACGGCTGATCGGGGGAGGTCACGACGGCGGCCCGCATGGTCGTCTTCGTGGTGCCCGCATCCTGAGCGTGCTCGTTGGTCTCGGCTAGCGTCTTCATCGACATCACATCCTCCGGGACGAACGGCCGTCGTCCTCGTCGGCGACGCTAGGCGACCGGGGGTTGCAGTCAGTTGCACGCGGTGATCGCGTGTGGCGCCATCTTCTTCGTGATGCCCGCGGCCGCTGTCTACGCGCGGCGCACGGTCGAGCTGTCGCGGTTACAGATCGGT
>JAHIOK010000350.1 GCA_018895315.1 Actinomycetota bacterium
CCTCGTCCATGTATTCCGGCGGCAGCCCCGGGTCGGTGCGCAGGAGGAGCAGCCAGTCGGCGACGAGCTGGGTGCGAGCCAGGAGCGCCGAACCCACACTGCCGACCACCCCAGGATCGCCCCACGCCTGCGCGAATTGGCGATGGGCCGCCCGGATGACGTCGATGTCCCACGCCTGACGCACGCTCGCGGCAATCGGGAAGTCGGCGAGTTCGCGCGCGCGGAACGCGACGATTGTGCCGGGGTCGAGCTCGCCGCTCAGCGGGAGCAGCGAGGCACGCAGGTCGACTTCGCCCGGCGCGAGCCACAGGCCGTCGCGCAGCGGTGCGAATCCCTCCCAGGTGAGCGTCGAGCGCACGCGATGCCGCAGGGCACGGCGATCCTCCGGAATCGAGAAGGTCACGAGAGTCCACCCGCCGCCCTTCGGGTCGAAGGGCGCCGCGCCGCGGACGCGGCCGCTGGCCTCTGCCAGCAGGGCGTTGCCGGCATCCGTCGGGATCTATCGACGATTGCGCGACGATCTCGAGGCGGACGCATCCGCGGAGTTCGCTGCTCTTCTCTAGTCGCTTCCCGCCTCGCATCCCCGTAGATATCCGGCGACGCTCAGATCGCTTCGGCGATACGCAGCGATCTCCTGCGCGCGCCTGACTCCGGATGTCGTCCCCACCGCCCGGGGAGGAGGATGCTCAGTTGCCGAAGCGTGCGCGCAGATCGGCCTTGCGGATCTTTCCCGAGGCCGTCCGGGGCATCTCGTCGATCACCACGACTCGCTTCGGAAGTTTGTAGCGCGCGAGCTTGCCGTCCAGATGCGCCCGCACAGACTCGGTGGTGATGGATGCATCGCCCCGCACGGTCAGCACGGCCCAGGGCACCTCACCCCACTGCGGGTCGGCCACCCCGATGACGGCGACGCCGGTGACGCCCTCGATGTCGTTGATGAGGTTCTCGATCTCGGCGGGGTAGATGTTCTCGCCGCCCGAGATGATCATGTCTTTGAGCCGGTCGGAGATGTAGAGATAGCCGTCGGCGTCGAGGTATCCGATGTCACCCGAGCGGAACCAGCCATCGGGGGAGAACGCGGCTGCCGTGGCGTCCGGCAGATTGAGATATCCCGGAAAGACATTGGGCCCGCTGATCTCGATCTCGCCGACCGTCCCGCGTGGCACCATCGCGCCATGCTCGTCGGCGATCCGCACGTCTGTGAAGAAATGCGCGAGTCCGACACTGCCCTGTTTCGCGCGGGTCATGGCGGGAGCGAGAGACGTTGCTCCCGGCGACGTCTCGGTCATGCCATAGCCCTGTGAGAACGACAGCCCGCGCTCTTCATACGCATTCAGGATGCGCGTGGGCACGGCTGACCCGCCGCACGTGAGCTTCGCGAGCGTCGACAGGTCGGTGCTCGCCCAGTCGGGATGGTCGGCGAGCAGCTGATACGTGGTGGGGACGCCGCTGAGCATCGTGACACCGTGCTCCTCGATCAGTGCGAGAGCGCGCCCCGGCTCGAATCCTTTCTCGAGCACGATCGTCGCGCCCTTCAACATGATCGGGAGGGCGCCCATGCCGAGCGAGGCGACGTGGAACAGCGGCGAGATCATCAGGGCGACATCGGTGGACACGATGTCGTAGTCCACCAGGCAGTTCAGTGCGACCCACGTCAGGTTCTGGTGGGTCAGCACGGCTCCCTTCGCCCGACCCGTGGTTCCCGACGTATAGATGATCGCGGCCGGATCCTCGAGCGTCACCTCCGTGTCGAAGTGGCCCCCGCCGGTCTCGCGGAGCAGACGCGTGAGGCCGGGGGCCCCGGCATCCGTGCTCTCGCCCGTCTGGATGACGTGCGAGATCCCCACCGCGCTCGCCGGAGCAGTGATGCGTTCGGTGAACTCCTGGTCGTGGATCAGCGCCCGGGCACGCGAGTCGGCGAGCACGTGCAGCACCTCGGGCGGTGCCAGCCGAGTGTTGATCGGAACGAAGACGGCGCCGAGCTGGGCGCATCCGAACAGGGTCACGAGGAACTCGGGGCTGTTCTCGCCGAGGAACGCGATGCTGTCGCCCTTGCGGATTCCCCGATGCCACAGGAGC
>JAHIOK010000351.1 GCA_018895315.1 Actinomycetota bacterium
CGACCTCGTCGTAGGCCCTGACGACGAGTGGTTCTGCGTCCTGCTGGGAGTGCGCCCGCGCAGCATGACCCGGGCATTCTCCGCTCTGGGCCGCGAGACCTTCGTCACCCGAGTGCACTGGCAGCAGGACGGCTGGCCCGCGATCGATCCTGTGCTGCTGAATCCCCGCACCGGCACCCGCGTGAAAGTCGACTTCGCAGCCCCGCTCGACGGCGAATGGATCGCGGTGCGCCGGTCGCCCGCGGTGATCGCCGATCTCGAGACGCACCCCGGCGCACTGACGCTGCACGGCGACGGCGCAACGCTCGATGATCCGCATCCGGTCTTCCTCGGTCGCCGCCAAGAACACCTCACCAACCGCGTGACCGTGCGCATGGATGCCTCGGCCGGCGTCGGCGGCCTCGCCGTGCGCTACGACGAGCGGTTCCACGTCGAGGTCGAGGCCGGCGACGGCCTGATCATCGCGCGCGCGATGATCGGCGGACTTCACCAGGAGTGGAGCCACCCGTTCTCCGGCTCCATCCTCGACCTGCACCTCGACGCGCTGCGACCCACCTCGGCCGGCGGCTTCGGTCAGCCCGGCGACATGATCCATCTCGCGTTCTCGATCGATGGTGAGCGCACCGAGCTCACCCAGATCGACGGGCGCTTCCTCTCCTCCGAGACCACGGAGTCCTTCACCGGACGAGTGATCGGTGTCTATTCGACGACCGGCGTTGTATCGTTTCATAGCTGGCTCGCCGAAGGAGACGATGAATGACCGAACCCCGCATCGCGCGAGTTCGCGCCGAACTGCGTGAAGACACCGCTTTCGTCGCGACGCCGACGCCCCGCCTGACCTGGACCGTCGAATCGGCCGCGCCAGGCTGGCTGCAGGCATCTGCCGATCTGACCGACGGCATCGACACCCTCACCATCAACGGTCGTGACAGCGTTCTCGTCGAGTGGCCCTTCCGCGCGCTCGCGCCGGGCGAGACACGGGAGATCGCCGTGCGCGCCCGGTCCACCGACGGGGGCGAGACGTCCTGGAGCGCGCCGGTGCGCATCGACGCCGGATTCCTGGACGAAGAGGAATGGATCGCGCAACCCATCGGCCTCGCCGATCCCGGGCGCGAGGCCCAGCCGGCTCTCGTGCGCACGACCTTCACGGTCGCCCAGCCGGTGCGACGCGGCATCCTGTTCTGGACCGCGCTCGGCGTGGCAGAACCCCAGGTGAACGGCCACGCCGTCTCGGACGACGTACTCGCCCCCGGCTGGACGAGCTATCGCGACCGTCTCGTGCACGAGAGCGTCGACGTCACCGCGCTGCTGCACGATGGCGAGAACGTGCTCGCCGCCGAGATCGCCGGCGCCTGGTACACCGAGAAATACGGTTTCACCGACTTCGCCGCGCGTGTGTATGGCACTCAGCCCTCGTTGCTCGCTCAGATGCGCGTCGAATACGTCGACGGCTCGGTGGAGACCCTCGCGGCCACGGGTCCCGGATGGCAGGCCACCGGCGAAGGACCGGTCATCGACAGCGGAATCTACCTCGGAGAACACCAAGACCTGCGCCGCACCCTTCCGGGCTGGTCGACTCCCGGGTTCGACGCCGCGGCATGGACGCCCGCGCGCATCGGCGCGGCCGCAAACCCCGGATACGAGAACGTGCCCGTACCCGAGGCCCGCATCGCACCGCCGGTGCGGCGCCTCGATTCGCTGCCCGTCGTGACCACGATCCCGACGCCGTCCGGCGGCACGATCCTCGACTTCGGCCAGAACCTCGTCGGGCGCATCCGACTCCGCGTGCACGGCACGGCGGGCGATCGACTCATCATCAGGCACGCAGAGGTTCTCGAAAACGGCGAGCTCGCCACCCGCCCCCTCCGCAACGCCGCAGCGACCGCCACGTTCGACCTCGCGGACGGTGAGAACACCCTCGAGTCGCGCTTCTCGTTCTACGGCTTCCGCTACGCCGAGATCACCGGCGCGGCCGTCGACCTCGCTGATGTCGAGGCCGTGGTCCTGCACACCGACATGGTGCGCACCGGATGGTTCGACTCGTCCGACGCGCTCGTGAATCGCCTGCACGAGAACGTCCTGTGGGGGATGCGGGGCAACTTCCTGTCGATCCCGACCGACTGTCCGCAGCGCGACGAGCGCCTCGGCTGGACCGGCGACATCCAGGTCTTCTCGCCGACGGCGAGCTTCCTCTACGACTGCAACGGCTTCCTCACCTCATGGCTGCGCGACCTCGCGCACGACCAGGCCCGCGACGGAGGAAACGTGCCGGTGGTGATCCCCGCGGCGCTGGCGTCCTTCTTCGGGGGCGGGGCGCTCGCAGCCTGGGGAGATGCCGCGACCGTCGTTCCGAGTGTGCTGCACGACCGATTCGGCGACCTCGGCACTCTCGCGGCGCAGTACCCGAGCATGCGCGCCTGGGCCGACTTCGTGCTCGCCCAGGCCGGGGACTCCGGCCTCTGGGCCGGCGACACGCAGCTCGGCGACTGGCTCGACCCTTCGGCCCCGCCCGATAAGCCAGCCAACGCGAAAGTCGACGGCGACATCGTCGCGACCGCCTACCTCGCGATGTCGCTGAGGCTGGTCGGCGAGGCCGCCGCAGTGCTCGGCGATGACGCGGATGCCGCGCGCTACGCAGCACTCGCCGAGCGCAGTCGCGC
>JAHIOK010000352.1 GCA_018895315.1 Actinomycetota bacterium
CGCACCCCCATCCTCCGGCTTCACCGCCACCGGAACCATCGCCAGTCATTCCGATCGACGACGAGTCGTGTTCGCGACCGTGGTCGGCACCACGGTCGAGTGGTACGACTTCTTCATCTACGCCTCGGCCGCAGGCCTCGTGTTCGGTCAGCTGTTCTTCGCGCCGGCGGGCCCCCAGGCCGCGATCCTGCTGTCGTTCGCGACGGTCGGCGTGAGCTTCCTCTTCCGCCCGCTCGGCGCTTTCCTCGCGGGTCACTTCGGCGACAAGTACGGTCGTCGAGTCGTGCTGATGATGACGCTCATCCTGATGGGAGTCGCGACCGCCCTGGTCGGTCTGCTCCCGACCTACGACGCGATCGGCGTGGCCGCGCCGATCCTCCTCATCCTGCTGCGCATCCTGCAGGGCGTCTCTGCCGGCGGAGAGTGGGGCGGCGCGGTGCTGATGGCTGTGGAGCACGCGCCCAAGACCAAGCGCGGCCTCTTCGGTGCCTCGCCCCAGCTCGGCGTGCCGCTCGGTCTGCTGCTCGCCTCGGGGATGATGGCGCTCATGGCGGTCATCGCTCCCGGTGACGCCTTCCTGGTGTGGGGATGGCGTGTGCCGTTCCTGCTGTCCGTCGTGCTGATCGTGATCGGTTACTACATCCGTCGCCGCGTCGAGGAGAGTCCTGTCTTCGTCGAGATCGCGCAGCGCAAGGAGCAGACCCGGATGCCGATCGTCCAGCTGTTCCGCAAGCACGCGCTGCTCGTGGTGATCGCTGCCCTCGTGTTCGCGGGCAACAACGCCGTCGGATACATGACGACCGGCGGGTACATCCAGAACTACGCCACGAACTCCGACGGACCGGTCGGGCTCGAGCGCGGACCCGTGCTGTGGGCGGTTGCGGCGTCTGCGGTCACGTGGCTGCTGTCTACCTGGGTCGCAGGTTGGCTGTCGGATCGCATCGGCCGCCGTACCACCTACCTCATCGGCTGGGTCCTGCAGCTCGTCGGCGTGTTCGCGTTGTTCCCGCTGGTGAATGCCGGGGGTGTCGGGATGCTGTTCGTCGGCCTCGCGATCCTCACGATCGGCCTCGGCTTCACCTACGGCCCGCAAGCGGCGCTGTACGCCGAGCTGTTCCCGGCATCCATCCGGTTCTCGGGCGTATCGATCTCCTATGCGATCGGTGCGATCCTGGGTGGGGCCTTCGCCCCGACCATCGCGACGGCGCTGGTGCAGGCCACCGGCACCACCTTCTCGGTCACGGTCTACCTGGCGGGCATGACGCTGGTCGGACTCGTCGCGACGCTGCTGCTGCGCGACCGCTCCGGCATCCCGCTCGGACCGGACCACGAGCAGGAGCAGGCGAAGAGCCCGATCTACGGTCTGTCGAAGGCCTGACCACCTCCGCTGCTCTCGCGAGACGGCAGAGAAGCGCAACCACTGGGCACAGTGGTTGCGCTTCTCTGCCGTCTCGCGGCCTGAGGGGTGGGCGGGTCAGGAGTTCACGCGGATGATCTCCTGCTGGTACGGAGCGATCACGGTGCCCGAGATGCGCACGTCGAGCAGGAGGAACCGACGGGATGCCGCGGGCTCGGCCGCCCACGTGGCCAACCGGTCGAGGTCGGCCAGGGTGCGCACCACGATTCCCTCGGCGCCGACGGCGCGGGCAAGACCTGCGAAGTCGACTTCGGGGATGCGCATCGGCGCTTCGGCGAGGCCTTTCAACCCGTAGAGGTTGATCTCCGCGCCGTAGGCTGCGTCGTTCCAGACCACCGCGACCCCTCGGCCGCCGGCCACCCGCACCGCGGACTCCAGGTCGGCGAGGGCCATGAGTCCGCCGCCGTCGCCGGTGTTGAGCACCACCGTGGCATCGGGCTTCGCGCGCGCCGCCCCGGGAACGCTCGGAAACCCGAGCCCGATCGACTGGTATGCCGTGCCCACCATGACGACGCGGTCGGGGGAGACCACCGGCCAGTACATGTTCGCCCAGCCGATGAAGTGTCCGCCGTCGGTGACCACG
>JAHIOK010000353.1 GCA_018895315.1 Actinomycetota bacterium
AATTCTCCGACGCATCCCATCTCGTCTTCGGCTGCGGGCGATACGAGGGCATTGACGAGCGCGTCTTCACCCACGCTTCCAGCCTCGGCGAGGTGCGCCTCGTGAGCCTCGGTGACTACGTGCTCAACGGGGGAGAGGTCGCGGCGATGGCGATGATCGAAGCCGTCGGGCGTCTGATCCCCGGGGTGATCGGCAATCCCGCAAGCCTCGTCGAGGAATCCCACGAGGACGGCCTGCTCGAATACCCGTCGTACACGAAGCCCGCACAGTGGCGGGGTCAGGACGTCCCTCCGGTGCTCCTGAGCGGGAACCACGGTGCCATTGCGACATGGCGGCGCGAGCAGCAGCTCGAACGCACGCGCATCCGTCGCCCGGATCTCCTCGACGAACCGTCCTAGCCGCGCGCTCGTGCGCAGGCCAGACACAATTCGTTACCGCCGGTTCACGTTGGCAGCCGGTGAGCAGGCCAGCATGGCGGTAGCCGTTCCGTCGAAAGGTCACGCATGCGCCGTGCCAAGATCGTCGCCACCCTCGGACCCGCCACGTCGTCCGCCGAGACCATAGAGGCTCTCGTGCGTGCCGGCATGGATGTGGCGCGCCTCAACCGCAGCCACGGCACGTACGAAGCACACGAAGAGGTCTATGCGCACGTGCGTCGCGCTTCCGACGTCACCGGTCGTGCGGTCGGGGTGCTGGTCGACCTGCAAGGCCCCAAGATCCGGCTGGGCCGGTTCGCAGACGGCCCGCATCTCCTGGCGGTCGGCGACATCTTCACGATCACCACGCAGGACGTGCCCGGCACGAAGGATCTGGTGTCGACGACGTATTCGGGTCTGGCGGGTGACGTCGCGCCCGGCGACTTCCTGCTCATCGACGACGGCAAGGTACGTGTGCGCGCGTTGGCGACCGACGGCGTCTCCGTCACGACCGAGGTGGTCGTCGGCGGAATGGTCTCCAACAACAAGGGGATCAACCTGCCGGGCGTTGCGGTGAACGTTCCCGCGCTGTCGAAGAAGGACGAAGAAGACCTGCGCTGGGCCCTGCGCCTCGGTGCGGACATGATCGCCCTGTCGTTCGTGCGCAGCGCGAAGGATGTGCAGCGCGCACACGTGATCATGGCCGAAGAGCAGCGTTTCGTGCCGATGATCGCGAAGATCGAGAAGCCTCAGGCCGTCGACGCGCTCGAGGAGATCATCGACGCGTTCGACGGCATCATGGTGGCACGCGGCGACCTCGGCGTCGAACTCCCGCTGGAGGCGGTGCCGATCGTGCAGAAGCGGGCCATCGAGCTCAGCCGGCGCTGGGCCAAGCCCGTGATCGTCGCCACGCAGATGCTCGAGTCGATGATCTCCAACCCGGTTCCCACGCGCGCCGAGACCTCGGATGTCGCCAATGCGGTGCTCGACGGCGCCGACGCCGTGATGCTCTCCGGCGAGACCGGTGTCGGCGCGTATCCGATCATCGTGGTGGAGACCATGGCGCGGATCGTGGAGTCCACCGAAGAGCACGGACTGGAGCGCATCCCGCCGCTGGGCACGAGGCCGCGCACGCAGGGCGGGGCGATGACCCTGGCGGCGGCCGATATCGCCGACTTCGTCGACGCGAGATACGTCTGCGTCTTCAGCCAGTCCGGCGACTCGGCCCGACGGATGTCGCGTCTTCGCCTGCCCGTGCCCATCCTGTCCTTCACCGATCTGCCGAGCACGCGTTCGCGGCTCGCGCTGTGCTGGGGCGTGGAGACGTTCCTCGTTCCGCGGGTAGCCACGACGGACGAACTCATGAAGATCGTCGACGACGTGCTCATCAGCAACGACCGGGCGATGGTCGGTGAGCGTGTCGTCGTGACCGCCGGTGCCCCTCCGGGAATCGCGGGGTCGACGAACAACGTCCACGTGCACCGGATCGGCGATGCCACGCCGTCCGCGGAGCACGTAGGAGTCTGATCAGTCGACGTCGAGGAACGAGCGGTCGGTCGGTCGGTCGGTCGACCCGATCAGACCTCACAGGCTGATCTGATCCGCAGTGCGCGAGTTGTCACGCGGGCGAAACATCGCGGGCAACCGGTCGGAACGTCGGACACGGATCATGGGGAGGGATGACCATCCCCGCGGAAACCTCGCCACGCGAAGCAAGCCACGACACGAGCACGACGCGCGCCGCCTGCTCGTACTGTGGCGTGGGCTGCGGAGTCACGGTCTCTGCATCAC
>JAHIOK010000354.1 GCA_018895315.1 Actinomycetota bacterium
ATGCCTACGGGTCGCTCGCCGAGATGGAGCAGGACTTCGGGATGCTGCCGCGCAACCCGTCCGGTGAGGTCGATCTGCACCGCCCGTATATCGACGAGCTCACCCGGCCGAACCCCGATGATCCCAGCGGGCGCAGCACGATGCGTCGGATCGAGGACGTGTTCGACGTCTGGTTCGACTCCGCATCGATGCCCTACGCGCAGGTGCACTACCCCTTCGAGAACCACGAGTGGTTCGACGAGCACTCGCCGGCCGACTTCATCGTGGAGTACATCGGTCAGACGCGCGGCTGGTTCTACGTCATGCACGTGCTGTCGACGGCCCTGTTCGATCGCCCGGCGTTCACCGGGGTGAGCTGCCACGGCATCGTTCTCGGCAGCGACGGACAGAAGATGTCGAAGTCGCTGCGCAACTACCCCGACGTCTCCGAGGTCTTCGACCGCGACGGATCCGACGCGATGCGCTGGTTCTTGATGTCGAGTTCGGTGCTGCGCGGCGGCAACCTGGTCGTGACCGAGGAGGGCATCCGCGCCGGGGTGCGCGAGTTCCTCCTGCCGGTGTGGAGTGCGTGGTACTTCTTCGCGACCTACGCCAACGCGGCGGGCGGACCGGAGGGTGTCGGTTACACGGCCACCTGGCGCACCGACTCGACCGACGTCCTCGACCGCTACATCCTGTCGCTCACGGGCGACCTCGTGCGCGAGGTGGCCGCCGATCTCGAAGCGCTCGATTCGACGACGGCCGCGGCACGGCTCCGCGACTTCGTCGAGGCGCTGACGAACTGGTACATCCGGCGCTCGCGCGACCGGTTCTGGGTGGGCGTGAGCGATGACCCCCGCAGCAGCGAGGCCTTCGACACGCTCTACACCGTGCTCGAGACGCTCATCCGCGTCGCGGCGCCGCTGATCCCGCTCGTGGCCGAGCAGGTCTGGCAGGGCCTCACCGGCGGTCGCAGCGTGCATCTGACCGATTGGCCGGATGCCGCAGCGTTCCCCGAGTCGGCCGACATCCGCTCGGCGATGGATGCTGCGCGTGACGTGTCGAACGTCGCCAACGCGCTCCGCAAGAAGCAGGGCAAGCGCGTGAGGTTGCCGCTGGCGCGACTCACCGTCGTCGTGCCCGCGTCGGGCGCCCTCGCCCAGTTCGAGGACATCTTGCGCGATGAGCTGAACGTCAAGCAGGTCGACCTGGTCGAGCTGGAGGAGCAGACGGCGACCGCGTACGGCATCACCCACCGACTCACGGTCAACGCGCGTGCGGCGGGCCCTCGTCTCGGCAAGGGCGTGCAGCAGGTCATCCAGGCGGCGAAGGCCGGCGACTGGTCCGACGTCGACGGCGTCGTGACCGCCGGAGGAGTGGTGCTGCAGGCGGGGGAGTACGACCTCGTGCTCGAGACCGCCGGCCGCCCCGAGGGCGAGGCGCTCGCGCTGATCGCGAGCGGCGGATTCGTGCTCCTCGACACGACGACCACACCCGAACTGGAAGCCGAAGGACTCGCGCGCGACATCATCCGCGCCGTGCAGGAGTCCCGGAAGGCAGCCGGGTTCGACGTGAGCGATCGCATCAGCCTGGGTCTGCTGTTCGACGACGATGCGGACGCGGATGCGGTGGCCGCTGCATTCGAGATCGCCGATGTCGCGGGCGAGACCCTCGCCGTGACGTTCTCGGTCGGAAAGCGCGGTGAGGTGCTGCTCGCGTCGACCCCGGCGCCGAGCATCGCTCCCGAATTCGAAACCGTCGTTGCGGCGGGAACCTATGCGAACGCCGGCGATTTCACGGTCGACGTGGCACGAACGGAGGCTTCGAAGTGAGCGACGATCGCGAACGCGCAGACAAGGTCTACTCCGCGCTCCTGCAGCGTCAGGGGGAGCGGTGGGTGCAGCCGCGTGTGGAGCGCACACGGCGAGTGCTCGAACTGCTCGCCGACCCGCAGCGCACGTACCGCGTGGTGCACGTCACCGGGACGAACGGCAAGACCTCGACGAGCCGGATCATCGAGAGCCTCGTGCGGGCGCACGGCCTGCGCACGGGCCTGTTCACGAGCCCGCACCTGGAGCGCTTCACCGAGCGCATCATGATCGACGGCGAACCGGTGGCCGATGCCGCGGTGGCCGACGCGTGGGACGAGATCGAACCGTTCATCGACCTCGTCGACGCCGAACTCGCGGCCGCGGATGACGCACCGCTGACGTTCTTCGAGCTGCTGACGGTGCTGGCGTTCGCGGTCTTCGCCGACGCCCCCGTGGATGTCGCGGTGATCGAGGTCGGCATGGGCGGTTCGTGGGATTCGACCAACACTGCCGACGGCGACGTCGCGGTGTTCGCTCCGATCGACCTCGATCACGCCGACCGTCTCGGTGACACGATCACCGAGATCGCCACGGTCAAGGCCGGGATCATCAAGGATGGCGCTGCTGTCGTCTCGGCGGCTCAGGATGCTTCGGCCGCCGCCGTACTGCGTGCCGCGGCCGCCGCGCACGATGCGACGATCGCCTTCGAGGGCACCGAGTTCGCGCTGACCGCCGACCGGCTCGCCGTGGGCGGACAGCTCATCTCGGTGCGAGGCCTCGCCGCCGCGTACGACGACGAGTACCTGCCGCTCTACGGATCGCATCAGGGGCGCAACGCCGCACTGGCGATCGCGGCGGTCGAATCCCTCATCGGCGGGGCGAGCCAGCCGATCACCGGCCAGGTGCTTGCCGATGGTCTCGGCGCAGTGACTTCTCCCGGTCGCCTGCAGCTCGTGGGTGCGAGCCCGACCGTGCTGGTGGATGCCGCGCACAACCCGCACGGGGCGGCAGCTCTGGCCACGGCGCTGCGTGAATCCTTCGACTTCGACGAATGGGGTCTCGTGCTCGGCGTCCTCGAAGACAAGGATGCCGCGGGCATCGTCGCCGCGCTGGCGCCGATCGCCGCCCACGTCTTCGCGACCGCGCCGAACTCCGATCGTGCGAGCGACGCCGAGAACGTGGCCGACCTCGCCGAGGCCGCAGGCCTGGCTGTCACGGTGCATGGCGATGTGGCGGGAGCCGCCGAGGCCGCGCGGGAGTGGGCCGCGACATCCGATCGTCGCGCCGTCGTGATCGCGGGCTCCGTGGTGCTCGCGGGCGAAGTTCTCGCCGTCGCCGCTGCGGAGGATTGGAAGTCGGGGTGGCACGAGTGAGCGGCGAGAAGGCACCTCGCGTGCGACGGCCGCGGGGCGCCGCCGAGTCGCTCGGCTCGATCGTGCTCGCTGCGGAGGCCCTGATCGTCTTCTTGGGTGGTCTCGTCGTGTTCGGGCTGCATGCGCTGCCGAGCGGCATCGAACCGTGGTGGGGCATCGTGGCAGGTTCCGTCGTTACGCTCGCGATGCTGGCGGTCTCCGGCATGCTCCGGCATCGTTGGGCGATCGCGACGGGGTGGGTCCTGCAGGTGCTCGTGCTGCTGGCGGCATTCCTCGTTCCGGCGATGTTGATCGTCGGCATCATTTTCGGCGGACTGTGGGCGTATGCGACGATCAAGGGGGCCTCGCTCGATGCGCGCAACGCGCAGCTCGCACGCGAGGCCGACCAGGCGAACGGAGACTGAATCATGGCCACCGAAGAAACCCTCATCCTCGTGAAGCCCGACGGTGTGGCGCGCGGACTCACAGGCGCGATCCTCGCGCGCATCGAGGCCAAGGGCTATGCGCTCGTCGACATCCGACTCGTCGAGCCCGACCGCGAGCTGCTCGAGCAGCACTACGCCGAACACGTGGGGAAGCCGTTCTACGAGCCGCTCCTCGAGTTCATGATGTCGGGCCCGGCCGTGGCCATCCGCCTCGCGGGCAACCGCGTCATCGAGGGCTTCCGTTCCCTCGCCGGCACGACCGACCCCACGACCGCGGCCCCCGGGACGATCCGCGGCGACTTCGGCCGCGACTGGGGCCTCAAGGTGCAGCAGAACCTCGTGCACGGCTCCGACAGCCCCGAATCCGCTGCCCGGGAACTCGGCATCTGGTTCCCCTAGCCCCACTTCCGTTTACGAACGGTTTTCGTCGCATCCGTGCGCCGCGAGGCGACCAAAACCGTTCGTAAACGGAAGGCGGCGAGGCGGGCCGGGGCGGGTGAGGCCCGCGGGTCAGAACAGGGTGTTCAGCACGTTCAGCTGCACCTGCGCGAGGATCGCGACGATCGCGTAGCTCACCACCGCGAGCAGCGGCACCCAGCTCATCAGCGACCCTGCCGCGCGTCGGATGCGGGCGGGGGCGGGCAGGATGCCGGCGCGCAGCACGTGCAGCGTGACGATGTAGAACGTCGGGATCGTGACCAGCCAGGTGACCATGCACCACGGGCACAGCGTGTTCAGGACGAAGATGCTCTGGCTGATGAGCCAGATGACGAAGATGAACGCCAGCGTCACGCCGAGTTCGAACACCAGCCAGAACCACTTCGCGAACCGCGCGCCGGCGAGGATCGCGAACCCCACGACGATGGGTGCCATCCACGCGGCGAGGCCGATGATCGGGTTCGGGAAGCCGAACAGGCTGCCCTGCCACGAGTCCAGGTTCTTCGTGCATTGCACGAGCACGCTGAAGTCGCACGAAGCGCTGGTTCCCGGGTGGAGGAGGGCGTTGAACTTCTCGGTCGTGAGGGAGAACGCGGCCCACCAGCCGACTGCTCCGGCGACGATGAGCCAGACGGCCAGCACTCGAGGGCGGGCGCGGTCGGAGGTCTGCGACATGCCTCGGATTATGGCATCCCGTACTGGATGGATGCCGCAGAGAGCGCCGTCGGCGCGACCTGTTCGGTTAGCCTTCGCGCAATTCGCTGGGAAAGTGCGATAATGACTTTCGATGCGTAGCGGCCGCGCCGCAACACGCATCACGAAGACTTCAGGGCGAAGACAGCCCTCGCAGCCCGAGCCACGGGCCGGCTGCAGACCGACAGAATTGGCGGCACCGCAGGTGCGGCGCCGCACGAGATTTCGCGGGCGATGCGCGGTGTCGCCCCGCAAGGAGTACCCCGGTGATATCCGATGAGAACAATGCGAACCCCGACCTGCAGTCCGGCACCGATGCGGCGCAGGCAGACTTCGACGCGGTAATCGCGTCGGTCTCGACGACCGAGGGCGAAGCGCAGGATGCTGCGCCCGCCGACGTCGAGGCGACGGGTCCGGATGCTGTGGCCGACGAGCCGGTCGCGTCCGAGGCTGATGCGCCGGCGGCCGACGCCGAGCCGGCCGCGAGCGCTGACGAGGTGATTGCGCAGCCCGCGCCCGATGCAGAAGCCGAGCCCGCGCACGTAGCGGAGCCCGCACCTGCCGAGGATCCCGCAGCATCGCCGGAGCCGGAGCCGGAGCCGGCGCCCGCCGCCGAAGCAGAGGTGCCCGCCGCTGAGCCCGAGCCCGCCGCCGACGATGCGCCCAAGACCGCGGTGAGCCTCGGTCTGCTGCCCGAGGTGTTCGTCTCGGCCG
>JAHIOK010000022.1 GCA_018895315.1 Actinomycetota bacterium
CACGCACCTGTGCACCCGTGTCGGGCTCGGTCTGGGTCGCGCCGACCGCAGCGATGCGGGCTCCGGTGTGCAGAACACGGTGCATCTCGGCGACCTGATCAGCCGCGATGCGGGCATCGGGATTGAGGAGGAGCACGTCGTCGGCGGCGAGACCTCGCTCGGCGAGCGAAGTCAGCGCGATGTTCACTCCCGCGCCGAAGCCGAGGTTCTTCCCCGGGTCGATGTAGTGCGCGCCCCGGCGCTCGGCCATGCCCCGTGTCTCGGACGACGAAGAATTGTCGACGATCGTCAACGCGAAGCCGTCGCCGAGAGTCTCGAGGGCGCCGTCGAGCAGCGCGGGGTCGCCGTAGGCGATCGCGACGACCTGCGGGGGGCGTCCGGATCCGGAATCGCTCACGGGTGAAACCTCCCGGTAGAGGGCGAGGTGCTGTTCCGCAACCCGTTCCCAGGTGAAGTCGTCGGCGTGGGCGAGGCCGAGCGTGCGAAGATCGCTCCACCGAGTCAGAGCCGCATCGATGCCGTCGCGGAGCGCGCGGGGGTCGCCCGGCTCCACGAGAATGCCGCGGTCGCCGACCACATCGGGGATCGCGCCGGAACGGCTCGCCACAACGGGCACACCCGAGGCCATGGCTTCGACAGCCACGCGGCAGAACTGCTCGAGCCAACCGGGCCACGGGATCGACGGCACGGCGACGACATCGAGCCGTCGATAGCGCTCGGAGAGCTCATCGCCCTGAGCGAATCCGAGGAACGCAACGCGTCCGGCCATACCCAGCTCCTCGGCGAGCGCCACCAGCTCATCGCGCTGCGGGCCATCCCCCGTGATCTCGATCCTCCACTGCGGGCGTGAGGCTGCTGCACGCAGCAGGGTGGCCACACCCTTGTACGGCTCCAGCCGTCCGAGATAGCCGATGACGGGCATAGGGCCGGGCTCGGCTCGCTCCGGGGGCGAGAATCGCTCGGTGTCGACCCCCAGCGGGATCAGCCGCGCAGGACCGCGCAGGCCCTTGCGAACGAGGATCTCCCCCGCCTCGCGATTGCAGACGTACGCTCCCGCAGCCCCGCGCAGGGCCGCGCGCTCGAACCACCGGAACGGGATCGGGTAACGCTTGTCGATGTTCTGGGCCGAGTAGAGAACGTAGGGCACTCTGCTCCGCCGAAGGGTGCGCAGCAGCAGAAGTTCCGCCGTTGCGAGGGCCATCGGCTCCTCGTGCAGGTCGATGACGTCGGGGTGCCCTCCGAGCGCTCGCCAGAACGGGCGTGGATCGTAGACGAAGGCATTGGGGTGGGTGCCGAGCGTGGATGCAGCGGACACGAAACGGTCGCCGTCCGCGGACAGAGCCAGGTCGCGCCCGCCTTCGTTCCAGCGCTTGGCCGAAATGAGCTTCAGGTCGACGCCGCGCCGGCGCAGATGCCGCTCGCGCTCACGCCATGCCGACACGACGGCATGGTGGGCAACCCGCAGTACTCTCACCCGTGAAGCCTAGCGACGAGCGCCCGTCGCGGACCGACGCTCGCCTGACGACCGTCTACTCATCTGCCGTGAGGGTGAGGACTCCGTCCGCCTCCACGTAGTGCTCACCCGTGCTCGGACAGATCCACTCGCCGCCGATGGCCTCGAGCGGACGACCCGCGCGGCCGACCCAACCGACACGTCGGGCGGGCACGCCGACGACCAGCGCGTGGGCCGGGACATCCTTCGTCACTACGGCGCCCGCGGCGACGAGCGCCCACGCACCGACCGTGACGGGCGCGATGCACACGGCCCGAGCACCGATCGAGGCACCGATGCCGATGGTCACGCCGACAGCGTGCCAGTCCTCCGCAGACTTGGGTGATCCGTCGGGGTTGACGGCGCGCGGAAATTCATCATTGGTCAGGACAGCCGCGGGGCCGATGAAGACACCGTCTCCCAGGCGCGCCGGCTCGTAGACAAGGGCATAATTCTGCACCTTGCAGCCATCACCCAGCACGACATCCGGACCGATGTATGCACCGCGTCCGATGTTGCAGTCGGCGCCCAGCCGAGCGCCTTCACGGACCTGGGCGAGATGCCATACGTGCGTGCCATCGCCGAGGCGCGCCGACTCGGACACATCCGCACTGGACTGAACGATCGGGGCGCGAGACATCTGGGCTCCTTGAAGGTGGGTGTCGCAATGAATCTAGCGCCGCGCGAGGGCAACCCCGACGACGCCGGAGCCACCGATGGCGATCCGCTCACTCATCGGCACGTGAGAGTGTCTCGACGTTCCGGTCGGCGCGGGTCGCATGCTCACCGAGCGACTGACCCACGCGCCACATCATGTCGGCGCAGCCGGACGGAGTCAGGATTCGCCCCATCCGCGCCGCGACGCTGCGCCGTTGCGGCGCTGCCTCGGAGGGGAGGGACTCGTGTAGGTCATGCGCCTCCGGGTCCGCGGCGATGTATTCGGCATACTTCTTGCGCAGCTGTCGATGGCCCTTCCCATAGGTGAAGGCCTGTCGGTAGATCGCACGTAGTCCTGCTCGCGGCCGAGAACGGACGACGGCGCCGGGGACGCGCCCGAATGAGAAACCCGCAACCTGCGCCCGCCAACACAGATCGACATCCTCGCCGGTGATGAGCGCTTCGTCAAAGCCGCCCAGTCTCTCGAAGGCGACGCGACGGATTCCGAGGTTCGAAGTCGGTGTGGCCTCGAAGCGTGGCCAGTAATGCAGGTGGATCTCGGCGGTCACCTCCCATGAGACGGTGACGGCCCCGGGTCTGCGCAGCGATCGAGTCTCCAGAATTCCGCCGACGAGGTCTCGCTCGGCGAGGCCGGCAGTCATGAGCGCGAGCCACTCAGGCACGACGATGTCATCCGCGTCGCAGAAGAGGAGCAGTCGGCCCCGTGCAGCAGCCGCACCGATGTTCCGGGCCGCCGACGGACCGCGACGCGAGCTCGCGTCCACAACCCGGAGTCGGGGGATGCGGGCGGCCCAGCTCCGTGCAATATCGGCCGTCGCATCCGACGAGCCGTTGTCAGCAACGATCACCTCGCTGCCTGCGAGAGCAACCTGCGCACTGAGGGCTTCGAGCTGCTCGCCCAGCGTCTCTGCGGCATTCCACGCCGGGATGACGACCGAGACCTCCACGGTTTCTTCTGTCAACGGTCTCGCTCCCCGGTTCGTGAACGCACGACTCCGATCGTCGCATACCGCGACGATCGGCGTCACTCTTGCAGAGTTCAGCGCGAGTCAGTGGTCGTGCACCGGCGCCGATACCTGCGAGCCGTACACCCGTACCCAGTCGACGCGCAGTTCCGCAGGGAAGACCGTCGTCGCATCGGGTTGTCCCCCGCCCGGAAAGCCGTCCCAGGCGCCGAGGCCGAGGCTGAGGATGATCTGGGCGGGGTTGTCGAACGACCAGAACGAGCCGTCGGACTCGACATCCTTGGGCGTGACGCGCATCACTTCCGCTCCGTCGATCTCGAAGACGAGTGCCTCGGGAGACCAGTCCAGAGCGTAGACATGCCACGCTCCACCCCAGGGATCGCCCGTGGGCGTCTGGGCCGTGGTGCCGCTCCTCCACGGCGCTCCGTTGCGGGTAACGCCGTGCGCCGTCACATAGGCGTCCTTGGTGTCGCTGAGGAGTTCCATGATGTCCATCTCGCCGGCGTTCGGCCACTCACCAACGCCCAGCAGCCAAAACGCCGACCAGTACCCCGCACCGACCGGTGCCATGACCCGCGCTTCGAATCGCCCGTAGAGGAACGCCTGGTTGGTCACCATTCGCGCAGTCGTGTAGTCCTTCTTGACGCCCCACTGATCGACCCACGGCTGCCGGAGAAGCGAGATGACGAGCTGGCCGTTGTCGATGTGCGCGTTCTCGGGTTGCTCGGTGATCGCCTCGCGTTGTTGAGGAGTCCATTGGTTCGCAGCAACGTCTGAGTACCACTTGCCGAGGTCGCCGTCGAACTCGTCCGACCAGACGAGATCGGACGCGTTGGGTGACGTCGATGCCGTGGGTGTCGGGTTGGCAGGTGCTGTGTGCACCGGACTCGCCGACGGCGACGTGTCGGGTGCACAGGCGACGCACAGCACAAGTGACGCGACCAGCACCACGCCCGTTCCCCACCATCGCGCTCGCCCTGCCCCGGTCCGCGATCCTCGTGAGTCAGTCATCAGCAGGCTCGGCTCTCATGGATGAACCGGGCCAGGTCCATTCCTCCCAGTTGTCGAACCTCCCGCGCAGCAAAGCCCGGAAGACACGCTCCGAGTCGTACTTCGTCACGAAGGTGCGGGCGATGGTGCCCGACGGACGCGTGCTCTCGGCCTGCGCATAGAGCACGGTGTATCCGAGCTCACGTGCCGCCTCGTCGGCGTGGGCCGGCCAGTTCCCTGACTGTCCCCACGGGATCGCGAACGTCGACGTGCGGATCCCCGTCCGCTTCTCGATGAGTTCGGACGCGTCGCCGATCTCCTCGAGCGCGGCCGCCTTGCTCAGCTTCGAGAAGTCCGGATGGGTGGATGAGTGGTTGTGGATCTCCGCGCCCAGCCCGGCGACCTCGATGACCTCGTCCCACGTGAGCGCATTGCCCCAGAAGCCGGTCTCCGACCAATCCGACACGACCGCGAGCGAGAAAGGGATGTCGTATGACGCCAGGATCGGCGCCGCAGTCGTCAAGACGCTGCGCGGGCTGTCGTCGAAGGTGATGCTGAGGTCGCGGGGTCCGCCGCCGGTCCTCGCGATCTCGGACGCGGGCACGAACCGGAAGCCCGCCTCCAGCGCGAGCTCGAACTGCCGATGGAATCGCGCAGGAGCGACGTCGTTGACACCCCACATCGGCTGGCCGACCGAGTGGTAACAGAGGATCCGTCCGACCTGGCGCCCGGAATCGCGCCCCGAAGTGTCCATCGCCTGGCGCTCGAGATACAGACGCGCTGCGCCGACTCGGTCCCGAGCCCGCACCGCCGCCAACCGCTCCCTGATTCGGAGTCCGAATCGTATCCCCATGCGGAGATTGTCCCACAGAGCTTCGCAGAGAAACCGGGCAATCTGCTGGCAGACTAGCGAAAAGCGATGGGAGCACACGCGTGACCTACTACCTACTCCGCCTTCTGGCGAAGCTGATTCCGGGTGGGGCGCGTCGTCAGCGTTTCATCGAGTGGGCACGTCCCCGCTTCAGCGTGCAGGCGATCGTCGACATCGCCCTTGCTGATCGCCTCGAGCCGATCGAGAGAGCGATCTATCGCACCCAATCGGTCGAGGCTCCCCTCACCCTGACGATCGACGAGACCCTGGACGCACTGATCGATGGCCGCTCGATCG
>JAHIOK010000355.1 GCA_018895315.1 Actinomycetota bacterium
ATCAACGCAGAGGTCTAGCGGCTGCGCCACTCCACCACGAACTCGCTCCTGAGCCGCCGAGATGTCATCGTCGTCTCGACCGTCTCGTGCATCTACGGCCTCGGCGCGCCAGAAGAGTACCTGCGCGCCATGGTCGCGCTGCAAGTGGGGGAGCGCTACGACCGCGATGCGCTGATCCGGCAGTTCATCGCCATGCAGTACAACCGCAACGACGTCGACTTCTCGCGCGGCAACTTCCGCGTGCGCGGCGACACCATCGAGATCATCCCGGTCTACGAGGAGTATGCGATCCGCATCGAGCTGTTCGGCGACGAGATCGAGGCGCTCTACATGCTGCACCCGCTGACGGGCGACATCGTGCAGAAGCTCGAGTCGGTGCCGATCTTCCCGGCCTCCCATTACGTCGCCGGAACCGATGTCGTGCAGCGTGCGATCGGCACGATCGAGGTCGAACTCGAAGAACGGCTCAAAGAGTTCGAGAGTCAGGGCAAGCTCCTCGAGGCGCAGCGACTGCGCATGCGCACCACGTTCGACCTCGAGATGCTCCAGCAGCTCGGTTTCTGCTCGGGCATCGAGAACTACTCCCGTCATCTCGACGTGCGCGCACCGGGCGAGGCTCCACACTGCCTCCTCGACTTCTTCCCCGACGACTTCCTCGTCGTGATCGATGAGTCCCACGTGACGGTTCCTCAGATCGGCGCAATGTACGAGGGCGATGCATCGCGCAAGCGCACACTCGTCGAGCACGGGTTCCGTCTCCCCAGCGCGATGGACAACCGCCCGCTGCGCTGGGACGAGTTCAAGAACCGGGTCGGGCAGACGGTCTACCTCTCGGCGACCCCGGGGCGCTATGAGATGGGCATCGCCGACGGTGTCGTGGAGCAGATCATCCGCCCGACGGGTCTGGTCGACCCGCACATCGTGGTGAAGCCGTCGAAGGGGCAGATCGACGATCTGCTGGAAGAGATTCGCGTGCGCGCCCAGCGCGACGAGCGGGTGCTCGTGACGACGCTCACCAAGAAGATGGCCGAAGAGCTCACCGACTTCCTCGGCGAGCACGGTGTGCGTGTGCGGTACCTGCACTCCGACGTGGACACGCTCCGTCGCGTCGAACTCCTTACGGAACTGCGCGCCGGTGTCTACGACGTGCTCGTCGGTATCAACCTGCTTCGTGAGGGGCTCGACCTGCCGGAGGTTTCGCTGGTCTCGATCCTCGACGCCGACAAAGAGGGATTCCTCCGCTCGGGCACCTCTCTGATCCAGACGATTGGCCGCGCGGCCCGCAACGTATCCGGCGAAGTGCACATGTATGCCGACACGATCACCGATTCGATGCGCAAGGCCATCGACGAGACCGACCGGCGGCGCGAGAAGCAGGTCGCCTACAACCTCGAGCACGGCATCGATCCGACGCCTCTACGCAAGCGCATCGCCGACATCACCGAGGTCCTGGCGCGAGAAGGCGCCGACACCGCCGCGATGCTCTCACGGAAAGGTACATCGTCGGGCAAGGGCAAGGCGCCCACTCCGCGACTGCGCCGGGAAGGCATCGCCGCCGAGGGTGCCGAACAGCTCGAAGCCACGATCTCCGACCTGACCAACCAGATGCTGGCCGCGGCCGGGGAACTGAAGTTCGAGCTCGCTGGTCGCCTCCGCGACGAAGTGCAGGACATGAAGAAAGAGCTGCGTGCGATGGAGCGCGCAGGTCACGCCTGAGCGGCTACGGACAGAACATCAGAGGCTTGGGGCCCGAGCGGTCGAACGTGTGCTCCGTCATCGGGTGACCACAGAGTGGGCATGCGCGCTCGGCGCGTTCGGACACCGTCGGGGGCGGCGTCGTTTCATAGGGTCCGACCGATGCCGGACCCGCAAGGCGGATCAGTGATGAGTTGATCCACTGGTACCAGCCTCCCGCTTCGCGTACCCGCTCTCGGAGCGGTCGGGAATCTGTGGGGCCTCCATCATTTCGTGCCATGATCCTTAGTGTATTAAGTAAATGAATAGACTGGGTTCGTGGATCCACGAGAAGACCTGCTCAAGCTCGACAATCAGGTGTGCTTCGCCCTGGTGACCGCGGCGCGCAACGTCGTATCGATCTATCGCCCGGTGCTCGAGCCGCTCGGCCTG
>JAHIOK010000356.1 GCA_018895315.1 Actinomycetota bacterium
GGCGTCTTCGACGTCGGAGTCAGCGGGTGGGGTCTTGCGCTCCGCGCGACGCGCGACGATCCCCGCGGAGACGTCGGAGAGTGGCCGGCGCAAGAACAGCAGCGACAGGCTCAGCCCGATGAGCGCGGCAAAGATCGCTGCAAGCCAGTACAACTCGCGGAAGATCGGGAACAGCATCAGAATGCCGAACGGCACGAGGAAGGCGAGCAGCCGCAGCACGGAGTAGACGAGGGCGGAGCGAGCTTTCACTCGTCAATCATAGGCATCCGCGGCTATGCGGCCGCCCTGATCCTCCCGCCAGGATCCCTCCGCTCGGGGCGCGCCTAGGATGGAGGGGTGGTGAAGCTCCTGCTCATCGGTGCACTGCTGGCGGCCGCATTCTGGGTCTACAGCATCGTCGACTGCGCCCTGCAGCCGCCGGAGCGCCACCGAGGCGTGAGCAAGCCGATCTGGCTGCTCATCGTCGTACTGCTTCCCGTGCTCGGCGGAATCCTGTGGTTCGTCATCGGGCGCACGCGCGCATCGGCGCTCGCCGCCCGTCGGGCCCCCGATGACGATCCCGAGTTCTTGAGCGGGATCGGCGCGATCTCCGATCAGGACGAACGCATTCGCCGGCTCGAAGAAGAGCTCGCCCAGCTCGATGCCGAAGGCGACGACCCGCCTCTTCCGCCTCGTCGCGATATCGCTCTGCCCGACACGACCGCGGTGCCCCCTGCATCTCCGATCGATCCGCCGACGGTCGATCCTCGACCCATCGATGGTGACGACGACGCGCGAGGACAGCGCGGAGCCGTCGGCTGAATCGTGGCGCCCGACCCTGAGTCCGGCGCGGTCGACGCGCGTGGCATGACTTCTCCGGCCACCGACGCCGCTGCCGCTCTGCTCGCGCGCCTGGGTGAACTCGGAGTACGTCACGTCGTGTTGAGCCCCGGGTCTCGCTCCCAGTCGCTCGCCCTGGTCGCCGCCGAACTCGAGCGCCGCGGCATCCTGCAACTGCACGTGCGCGTTGACGAACGGGTCGCCGGGTTCACCGCTCTCGGCATCGGGCGCGAGACCGGGATGCCGGCGGTCGTGGTCTGCACATCGGGCACAGCCACCGCCAACCTCCTCCCCGCGGTGCTCGAAGCGCATCACGCCGGTGTTCCGCTGCTCGTGTTGACCGCAGACCGGCCGCCCGAACTGCGTGGCGTGGGCGCAAACCAGACGACTCGCCAGCCGGGCATCTACGCACCGAACGTGCGCCTCGAGACGGACCTTCCCGTACCGGAGGAGACCGACCCTCACGGCACGGGCGCGCAGAGTTCGATGCTGCGCGACGTTGCCGAGCAGTCCGTGGCAGCCGCCCTCGGCGCCGGCACGCGCGCCGCGGGGCCGGTGCACCTCAATCTGCCGTTCCGTGAGCCGCTGGCCGGTGTCGCACCGGAGTGGCTGCACCTGCCGGCGGTCGAGCTGGACGCGGCCTCGCCCGTCGGCGACGAGGTCGATCCCGATATCGCGCCCGCGCCCGATCTCGAGCCCGATCTGGAGCCGTCCGGTGCGCTCTACCAGGGCGGCGGCGGGATCGGCGAGTCCGACGTTCCCGCAGAGCCGGAGGATCAGCCGTTCGTGCTGGTGCGCGGGCCGCGCACCGTCGTGATCGCGGGTGCCGACGCGGGACCGGATGCCGAGGAGCTCGCGCACCTCGGCGGCTGGCCGCTCGTGGCAGAGATCGTCAGCGGAGCCCGGTTCGGCCGGCACCTGGTGCACGGTTACCGCGCACTGCTGCGCGCCCCCGACCTCGGCGGCCGTATCGAGCGGGCCATCGTGCTCGGTCACCCGACCTTGAGCCGCGAAGTGGTCGGCCTGCTCTCTGACCCGGCCATCGAGGTGCTCGCGGTTCGCGGTCCCGGCGAGCCGCTGAACCTCAACGACGCGACCATCGCGGTCGACGCGCTCGCCGTGGCCTCCGGTGAGACCGACCGGGAGTGGCTCGGCGCGTGGCTGAGCGCGTCGCGCGCGGCATCCATCGATCTCGCCCCGCCTGCCCCCGATGTCGACGCACTCTCTTCGGCGGTGCCCCAGGACAGGCTCGGTGCGGTCGCCGCCGAACTCGAGGCCGTGCGTCGGCCCCTGGATCGCGCGGGCATCGCCGACGCGGTGTGGCGGGCAACGTGGCCGCACGACCGGCTCATGTTCGGCTCGTCGCGACTCGTGCGCGTGGCCGACGCGGTCCTGGGCGGCAAGAAGGTTCCGGTGCACGCCAACCGTGGCCTCGCGGGCATCGACGGCACGGTCGCCACCGCGCTGGGCATCGCCGTGGCCAGCCAGGCCGACGGCAGCCCCGGGGTGACCCGCCTGCTGCTGGGCGACCTCGCATTTCTCCATGACGTCGGAGCATTGCTGATGCCCCCGGGAGAGACCGAGCCGCGCATCCAGGTCATCGTCGGCAACGACGGCGGAGGCACGATCTTCGACGACCTCGAGGTGGCTGCCGTCGCATCCGCCGACGACATGGTGCGCGTGCTGTACACACCGCAGACGGTGCGGTTCGAGCACCTCGCGCTCGCGTACGGCTGGGAGTACACGCGCGTCACGACGCGCGCCGCACTCGATCAGGCGCTGACCTCCCCGGTGAACGGACGCCAGATCATCGAAGTGCCGCTGTCGCGCTGAGCCGCGCCCCGCGCTCATCCGCATCACGCATGCCCTGCGCATCGTGCGTCATGATGATCGCATGAGCGTTGAGAGCGATCAGCACTGGTCGGGGGACGTCACGTCCCTGTTGCGCATTCGCGAGGGCTTCCGTCTCGCCGACACCGACCCCGGAGGAAAGCCCGGCTACGACGGGAAAAAGCATCGAGGCGCCGCAGACCTCGCGGCCGGAGCAGCCGAGCTCGACGAGTACCAGGAGCGGCTCTTCGCCGAGAGTCGCACAGACGCGACGGACGCGTCGGTGCTCCTGGTGCTCCAGGCGATGGACTCTGCGGGCAAAGGCGGCATCATCCGGCATGTGATCGGCTCCGTCGACCCGCAGGGCGTTGCGCTCGCGGCCTTCAAGAAGCCGACTGATGAGGAGCGTTCGCACGACTTCTTGTGGCGCATCGAGAAGCGCGTGCCGCAGCCCGGCTACATCGGAGTCTTCGACCGTTCGCACTACGAAGACGTCCTGATCGGCCGCGTACGACAGCTCGCGCCGCCGGAGGAGATCGAGCGTCGCTACGGCGCGATCAACGATTTCGAGAAGCGACTGACGGATGCCGGCACTCGGGTCGTCAAGGTCATGCTCCACATCTCCTCGGACGAGCAGCGGCAGAGACTCGGGGAACGGCTCGACAGGCCCGACAAATACTGGAAGTTCAACCCCGGCGACGTCGACGAGCGTGAGCTGTGGCCGCAGTATATGGACGCCTACCAGACCGTGTTCGACCGCACCTCGACCCCGCACGCCCCGTGGCACGTCGTGCCGGCGAATCGCAAGTGGTACGCGCGGCTCGCGGTACAGGCCCTGCTGCTGGAGGCGCTGGAGGAGATCAATCCGCAGTGGCCCGTGGCGACCTTCGACGTCGAGGTCGAGAAGGCCCGGCTCGCGGCGACCTGATCCGCTCGGGTGGCGTTCGTTGCAGCGACGGTGCTCGAGCGCCTGCGGGATCAGGCGAGGGCGTCGACGATCGGGCGGAACTTGACCCGGGTCTCCATGAGCTCGGATTCGGGGTCGCTCCCCGCGACGATGCCCGCGCCGGCGTAGGCCGTGACCGGAATCGTGTCGGAGTATTCGGCGAAGCTTCGCGTCGGCTCCGTGCCGAACTGCGCGCAGCGCAGCGCGATCGCCCATTCGCCGTCGCCGTTGCCGTCGACCCATCCGACGGGCCCGGCGTATCGTCCGCGGTCGAAGGGCTCGAGTCGGCGGATCACCTCGATCGCGGCATCCGTCGGCGAGCCGGCGACGGCGGCGGTCGGATGCAGGACGCCGACGAGGTCCAGGGCGGATGCTCCGTTGTCGAGCTCTCCTTCGACGTCGGTCGCGAGGTGCCAGACATTCGGCAGCTTGAGTGCGAACGGCTGCTCGCTCGCTGCGAGTGCCGACGTCTTCGGGCGCAGCGCCGCGAGCACGCTCTGCACGGCGTACTGGTGTTCGTCGAGGTCTTTCGCGCTGGTGGAGAGAGCGAGGGATGCCGCGGTGTCGGCGTCGGCATCCGCTCCGCGGGCCGTGGTCCCCGCCAGCACGCGCGCCGTGATGGTGCCGCCCGCGACGGTGACGAGTGTCTCGGGGCTCGCGCCGATGAGCCCGTCGACCGCGAACGTCCAGGTGTCGGGGTAGCCGGATGAGAGCGCACGGGCCAGGCGGCGCAGGTCGGCACCCGCCGGCACCGTGCCCTGCAGGTCGCGGGCCAGCACCACCTTGCTCACGTCGCCTGCCTCGATCGCAGCGAGAGCGTGGCGAACGGCGTCCTGGTATCCGGTCGGCCCGAGCGCACCGGGGCCGAGGGTTCCTGCCCAGTACGGGCCGTAGCGGGCGATCTCGATCGACGGGTCGGCGAGATCGCTGCCGTCGACCCGGATGCGGGTGAGCCAGGAGCGACCGCCACGGCGCCCGACGATCGCCGCGGGCACGGTGATCGTGCTCTGTACGGCGGACCGGTCGTCGAAGGTGAGGGCACCGAAGCCGATCAGGCCCGTGCCGGGCAGCTCCACGTCGTCGTCGATCACGGCATGCGCGGCGATCTCGCGCCAGTTCGTGGCGAAGCGTTCGTTGCGGGTCATACCGTCGGGGGCCGAGCCCGCAGGTACGACCAGCTGAATCACCGGCTGGTCGCCCACCGCGACGATCCCCTCACCGCGTCGCAGCCAGGCGAGCGGGTGATGCGGGTCGGCGTATTCGAGCAGATCCTCGATCGAATCGATCTCCCGAGTCTCGACGACGAGCCGAGGGGGAGCGGAGCGTGTCACATCACAAGCCTAGACTCGCCGCGTGACCGCAGATCCATCGCCCATCCACCGCCCCGCACCCGGCACACGCGTGCTGTTCTCCTGGCGGAAGTGGGACGACAGCCCGCACTGGCGCCACGATTGCGTCTACCTCGGCAGCGACGAGTGGGGCGACTGGGTCGGCCAGCCGACAGGATGGCGCAGTCATCGGCCGGGTCGCGACTTCGGTGCGGAAAGCCCCAATGTGACGCTGATCCCGCCGAGCGGCGACTACGCACTCACGGTGAATCGCGATCATCCCCGGCACGTGCGCATCTACATCGACCTCGGCTGGGACATTGCCTGGTCGCAGACCGAGCCGGATGTCATCCTGGGCATCGACATGGATCTCGATGTCGTCCTGGCGCACGACAGCCGGGGGCTGTGGATTGACGACCGCGACGAATGGGACGAGCACCGCGTGCAGTACGGATATCCGCTCGATGTCGTCGCCGATCTCGAGGCGCTCGCGATCGACCTCGAGCGTCGGGTGGGTGCCGCCGAGGCGCCGTTCGACGACGCCACCGCCGACCGGTGGCTCGACCTGCTGGCTGTTTTCGAGCCGGGGGAGATGGACCAGCGCACGGACGCCTGAGCCGCCGCGCCCGGATGCCGCGCGCCTAGACTCGACGGGTGACCCAGAGCCCCGCCGAGCCGAACCCCGCCGAGCCGAACCGCGCCGACCTCGGCAAGGACCCGGCACGGGTGAGCGGCATGTTCGACCAGGTCGCCGCCGGCTACGACCGCACCAACACGGTGCTGAGCCTGGGCAATGACCAGCTCTGGCGCGTCGCCACGACCCGCGCCGTCGCCCCGGTCGTGGGGGAGCGCGTGCTCGACCTGGCTGCGGGCACCGGCGCCAGTTCTGTCGCCTTCGCGCGCACCGGAGCCGAGATCGTCGCCGCCGACTTCTCGCCCGGCATGATCGCCGAGGGGCGGCGCCGGCACGGTGGCATCCCGAATCTTTCGTTCGTCGAAGCGGATGCCACGAATCTGCCGTTCGCGGACGCCGAGTTCGACGCCGTGACGATGTCGTTCGGACTGCGCAACGTCGATGGGCCGAAGAGGGCGCTGGCCGAACTCCTGCGCGTCACGAAACCGGGTGGCCGCCTGGTGATCTGCGAGTTCTCGCACCCGCAGTCGCGCGCGTTCGCCGGGCTCTACCGCTTCTACAACTCCCGCATCCTGCCGATCGTGGCGAAGACGGTCAGTTCGAACGCCGAGGCTTACGACTACCTCAACGAATCGATCCGCGACTGGCCCGATCAGCGCACCCTCTCGGGATGGATTCGTGAGGTGGGGTGGACAGATGTCGCGCACCGCGATCTCTCGTTCGGCATCGTCGCCCTGCATCGGGCGCGCAAGCCGCTGAGTTGACGGCCGGTGGCTGTGCCCACCCCGGGTAGGCTGGAACCGTGACTCCGAGCCCCTCAGCGCCGGGTTCGCGTTTCGCGAACCACCTCGGTCTGACCGAGCGCGTTTTCGCCGGCCCCCGGTCGCGGCGACTCCTGCGCACGGTCGAAGAGGGCATGGACCGCGTCGAGGCCGCGCTGGCCGACGAGCTGCGCATCACCGACGTGCTCGCCGATGCCACGAGCCGCTATCTCTACGAGGCCGGCGGCAAGCGCATCCGCCCCATGCTCGCTGTGCTGACGGCGCAGCTGGGAGATGGCGTGACCGATGAGGTCATCCTCGCGTCCGCCGCGCTGGAGATGACGCACCTCGGCTCGCTGTATCACGACGACGTCATGGACGGCGCAGACGTCCGCCGCGGCGTGCCGAGTGCGCACGCCGTGTGGGGCAACAACATCGCGATCCTCACCGGCGATCTGCTGTTCTCACGCGCGAGCCAGATCATGTCGCGACTGGGCGTCGGCGCGATCCAGCTGCAAGCCGACACGTTCGA
>JAHIOK010000023.1 GCA_018895315.1 Actinomycetota bacterium
CCCGCGCGTCGCGATCGTGGCATCCGATCCCGCCCGCGATCAGCGTGCGTTCGCCCCCGTGGTCGCGCACATCGAAGAGCTCGCCCCCGGCGTGCAGATCATGCGTCCGGGGCTCTGCGCGCTGCGTGCACGCGGACCGGCCCGGTACTACGGGGGAGAGGATGCCGCCGCCGGCGTGCTGCTCGAGGCTCTGGCCGGTCTCGGGCTCACCGGGGTGCGCGCCGGTATCGCCGACGGACCGTTCACGGCGGAGCAGGCCGCCCGTGTGGGCGCGGGGGCGGTGATCCGTGTCGTTCCGACGGGGGAGTCCGCGGCCTTTCTCGCACCGCTGTCGGTGGCGACCCTCGACGATCCGATGCAGGGCGGCCGCGATCTGTTGGCGCCGCTGCTCGCCCGGCTCGGCGTGCACACCCTGGGCGATTTCGCCGCGCTCGAGGTCGATCGGGTGCGCGAACGGTTCAGCGATCGAGGAGTGCGACTGCACGCGCTCGCGGCCGGTGCCGATTCGCGGCTCATCGAACCCCGGGTACCCCCTCCCGAGCTGCATCGCGAGGTGGCGTTCGAGCCGCCGCTCGAGCTCGCCGAACAAGTCGCGTTCGGCATGCGCATCGCCGCCGACGAGTTCATCGCGGGGCTCGGCGCGGTCGACCTCGTCTGCACCGAACTGCGGGTCGAGCTGGTGGGAGATCGGGGGGAGCGCAGCGAGCGGGTGTGGCTGCATCCGGGGTCGTTCGACGCGGGTGCGGTCGTCGACCGGGTGCGCTGGCAGCTGGCAGAAGATGCTCAGGCCGAAGTGCTGCGCACCGGGGTCACGAAGGTGCGCATCTCGCCCGAGGCCGTGGATGCGGCATCCCATCATCAGCCGGCGATCTTCGGCGCCGGACCGGAGGAGAAAGTTCACCACGCGCTCTCGCGGGTGCAGGCGATGCTCGGGCATCGCGGTGTCGTCACGCCCGCGATCGGCGGCGGGCGGTGGCTGAGCGAGCGGCAGGTGCTCGTGCCATGGGGTGACCGCGTCGTGCTGGGCAAAGAGCGCGCCCGCCCGTGGCCGGGCAGCCTGCCTTCGCCTCTGCCGACCACGGTGTTCACCGAGACGCGGGTGGTGGAGGTGACCTCGGCCGACGGTGCGCGGGTCGCCGTCGACGAGCGAGGCGCGGTCAGCGCCCCGCCGGTGCAGCTGCGCGAGGGCGGGCGGGCGAGGCCGATCGCGTCGTGGGCGGGACCGTGGCCGGTCAGTGAACGCGGGTGGGATGCCGTGCGCCGGCGCTCCGCACATCGATTCCAGGTCGTCGACGCCGACCAGATCGCGTGGCTGCTGGTCTGTGAAGACGACGCCTGGCACGCCGAAGCGCGGTACGACTGATGGGCTTCAACAACCCGGCCGTGCCGTGGTCGGAGATCGAACGCACGCTGAGCGATCGCCGCCGGCCGAGCACCACGCCCACCGGAGCCGACGGCGGCGACAGCCCGGCGTGGTCGCACAAGCGCGGACCCTACGTCGCCCCCGCGATCGAGCGTCCTCTCGATGCGGTGCCCTACGCCGAGCTGCACGCGCACTCCTCGTACTCGTTCCTCGACGGGGCCTCCTCGCCCGAAGACCTCGTCGAAGAGGCCGAACGGCTGGGGCTGCACGCGCTCGCCGTCACCGACCACGACGGCTTCTACGGCATCGTGCGGTTCGCCGAGGCGGCCGAGGCCCGGTCGGTGAAGACCGTGTTCGGGGCCGAGCTCTCACTCGAGCTGACGAAGCCGCAGAACGGCGAGGCCGATCCGGTCGGCGCGCACCTGCTCGTGCTGGCCCGCGGTGAGGAGGGGTATCACCGGCTCGCCGGGGCGCTCACCCACGCGCAGCTGCAGGGGAAGGAGAAAGGGCGTCCGGTCTACGAGCTCGCCGAGCTCGCCGCCCAGGCCGAGGGTCATTGGGCGGTGCTCACCGGATGCCGCAAGGGCACGGTGCGGCGCGCGCTCGCAGCCGGCCGGGGCAACGGCCGGGGTGCTCCGGGGCGCGAGGGGCGCGAAGCTGCCGCGCGCGAGCTCGACCGGCTCATCGACCTCTTCGGTCGGGATGCCGTGCAGGTCGAGCTGATCGATCACGGCGATCCGTTCGACTCAACGATCAACGACATCCTCGCCGGGCTCGCGGCAGAGCGTGGGCTGCCGCTGCTGGCGACCAACAACGTGCACTACGCCGTGCCCGGGCGTGCGCACCTGGCGGCGGCGGTCGCGGCCGTGCGCGCGAACCGCAGTCTCGACGAGCTCGACGGCTGGCTGCCCTCGCACACCGGGGCGCATCTGCGATCGGGGGCCGAGATGACGGCGCGATTCGCGCGGTATCCCGGGGCGGTCTCGCACTCGGTGACCCTCGCCGACGAACTCGCCTTCCCCCTCCGTCGCGCCAAGCCCGCACTGCCGAAGCTCGCCGTGCCCGAGGGCCACACCCCGATGACCTGGCTGCGTCACCTCGTCTGGGAGGCCGTGCCACGGAAGTATCCCGACCTGCCCGAGAAGGATCGCGCGCGCATCGAGCGCGAACTCGGCGTGATCGAGATGAAGGATTTTCCCGGCTACTTCTTGATCGTCTACGGCATCGTGCAAGAGGCCAGGCGCCGCGGCATCCTGTGTCAGGGGCGCGGGTCCGCCGCAAACAGCGCCATCTGCTACCTGCTCGACATCACCGCGGTCGATGCGATCGCCTACGACCTGCCGTTCGAGCGGTTCCTCTCGGCGCTGCGCGATGAAGAGCCCGACATCGACGTCGACTTCGACTCCGATCGGCGAGAAGAGATCATCCAGTGGGTCTACGGCGAGTACGGGCGGGAGCGCGCCGCGCAGGTGGCCAACGTCATCCAGTACCGCCCGAAGAATGCGGTGCGCGACATGGCGCGGGCGCTCGGACATTCGCCAGGTCAGCAGGATGCCTGGTCGAAACAGGTGGAGCGGTGGGGCCCTGGGCCGGGAAAAGGAGAGGGAGCCCAGTCCGACCACGACATTCCCGATCAGGTCATCGAGTACGCCACCGAGCTGCTGAAGGCGCCTCGGCATCTCGGCATCCACTCCGGCGGAATGGTGCTGACCGATCGTCCGGTGGGCGAGGTCGTGCCGATCGAACACGCGCGGATGCCGAATCGCACGGTGATCCAGTGGGACAAAGACGACGCGGCCTGGATGGGTCTGGTGAAGTTCGACCTGCTCGGGCTCGGGATGCTGGCCGCCCTGCAGTACTGCTTCGACATGATCCGCGAGTCGACGGGGGAGGAGTGGGAGCTCTCGACCATCCCGAAGGAGGAGAAGGCGGTCTACGACATGCTGTGCCGGGCGGATTCGATCGGGGTGTTCCAGGTCGAATCGCGCGCGCAGATGGGGCTCCTGCCGAGGCTGCAGCCCCGCAAGTTCTACGACCTGGTCGTGGAGATCGCGCTGATCCGGCCCGGGCCGATCCAGGGTGGGGCGGTGCATCCGTTCGTGCGGCGCAAGCTCGGGCAGGAGGAGGTCACCTACCCGCATCCGAAGCTCAAGCCGGTGCTCGAGCGCACACTCGGCATTCCGATCTTCCAGGAGCAGCTGATGCAGATGGCCGTGGCGATCGGCAACTGCACCGCCTCCGAGGCCGATCTGCTGCGGCGGGCGATGGGGTCCAAGCGCGGGCTCGAGAGGATCGAGTCGATCCGCGACCAGCTCTATGCCGGTATGAAAGAGAACGGGCTGGTCGGCGAGGACGCCGATGCGATCTACGCGAAGATCCAGGCGTTCGCGAACTTCGGGTTCGCCGAGTCGCACTCGCTGTCGTTCGGGCTGCTGGTCTACGCCAGCTCGTGGATCAAGCTGCACTACCCCGCGGCTTTTCTCGCCGGACTCCTGCGGGCACAGCCGATGGGGTTCTACTCGCCAGCGACGCTGAGCGCCGATGCGCGCCGCCACGGGGTGGAGGTGCGAAAGCCCGACCTGCAGCTCTCGGGCGTCGAGCCGACGCTGGAGGAAGCCTCAGAGGGACCGCGCGCCACCGGCCTCGATGCGTGCCGCGACCGCGTTCAGCCGCCGACCGGGGAGTTCGACATCCGCGCCCCCGACGAGTCGGCAGCCCATCGCCGCGACGGGCGATTCGCGGTGCGGCTCGGACTCGCCGCGATCAAGGGCATCGGCGCGCCGCTGGCGACCAAGATCATCGCCGCGCGCAATGAGCGGGGCCCCTACCGAGACCTGCGCGATCTGGTGCGCCGCACCGGGGCGACCGCGGCGCAGCTCGAGGCGCTCGCGACCGCCGGAGCATTCGAGTGCCTGGGGCTCAGCCGGCGCGAGGCGATCTGGCTCGCCGGGTCGGCGGCGGCCGACCGCATCGAGTTCCTGCCCGATTCGATGGTGTCGGTGCAGCCGCCGCTGTTCACCGATCCGACGAGCTACGAGACGCTCGCCGCCGACCTGTGGGCGACGGGCATCTCCACGACCGATCACCCGATGACGCATTTCCGCTCGGCGCTCGATGCCCGAGGCGTGCTCACCTCGGGCGAACTGCGCACGCACGAGACCGGCCGACGGGTCGAGGTCGCGGGGCTCGTGACCCACCGGCAACGGCCGGCTACGGCATCCGGCATCACGTTCATCAACCTCGAAGACGAGCACGGACTCGTCAACGTGATCTGCTCGATCGGGGTGTGGAACCGGTATCGCCGGGTCGTGCGCGATTCACCGGCGCTGATCGTGCGCGGGATGCTGGAGCGCTCGACCGAAGGAGTGACCAACCTGCTCGCCGATGCGTTCGAAGACCTGCGGGTGGGGGTGCAGCACAACTCCCGGGACTTCCGCTGACGGATCAGCTGTGCACCTCTGCGAGCTCGACGGGGCTGTCGTCGGCCGACTTCCTCGCCGTGTTCGAGATGTGCGCCCGGCCGATCACGACGGCAGCGACGACCATGATCGCCGCTCCCAGCCAGTACGGCGCGGCGTGGCTGACGGTGGCATAGAGGGCGGCGGCGATGAGCGGTGCGACGGTCGACATCGCCGCGCTGAGCGATTGGGTTGCTCCGCCGAGCCACCCCTGCTCGTCGTCGCCGACGGCGTTCGACATGGCACCGTCCATCGCCGCCTGCGCCGCGCCCTGCCCGGCGGCGA
>JAHIOK010000357.1 GCA_018895315.1 Actinomycetota bacterium
AGGCATCGAGGCCGACCCGCGTCCGGGCCAGTGTCTGCGCACGCTGTTGCGCGAGCACGGACACCACGAGGTGAAGAAGGGCTGCGACGCCGGCGACTGCGGGGCGTGCGCCGTGCTGCTCGACGGCCTTCCGGTGCACTCGTGCATCGTGCCGGCGATGCGCGTCGACGGAGCATCCGTGACGACGGCGGCGGGCCTCGCCCCCGGCGACGCGCTGCATCCGGTGCAGGAGGAGCTCGTCGCGCACTTCGGATTCCAGTGCGGCTTCTGCACGCCCGGCATGAGCGTGACCGCCTCGACCCTCACGGCCGACGACCTCCCCGATCTCGACCGGCGCATGAAAGGCAGCCTCTGCCGCTGCACCGGCTACCGCCCGATCCGCGAGGCGATCACGGATGCCGTGCTCGGCCCGGTGCGCGAGACCGGCGAGCGCTTCGACCAGGGTGCGCCCCGCACAGACACCAGCGCGCAGGGCGTCGGTCGCTCGGCCTCACCCGAAGCCGCTCGCCGCGTGGTGCAGGGCCTCGAACCGTACACGTTCGACACCATCGTTCCCGGAACCCTCATTCTGCGCGTGCTCGGATCGCCGCACGCGCATGCCCGCATCACCGCGATCGACGCGTCCGAGGCGCGCGCCCTGCCCGGGGTGGTGGCGGTCTTCACTCACCACGACGTCCCGGTCGGCCGCTACTCCACCGCCCGCCACGAGCACCGCGAAGACGACCCGGACGACACCCGGATGCTCGATGACACGGTCCGCTTCATCGGCCAGCGGGTCGCTGCCGTCGTGGCCGAGACGGCAGCGGCAGCCGAAGAGGCGTGCCGCCTCATCCGGGTCACGTACGACGTGCTGCCGGCGGTGTTCGACCCGGAGGAGGCGAGAACGCCAGGGGCGCCGCTCGTGCATCCCGAGCGCACGCCCGACGATCGGGTGGCGGAGGCCGCACGCAACGTCGTCGCTTCTTTGCACGACGGCTTCGGCGGCGACATCGATGACGCCCTGTCCGCCAGCGAGGTGACCGTCACCGGCACCTGGCAGACCTCTCGCGTCTCGCACGCACAGCTCGAAACGCACGGATCGCTCGGCTGGCTCGACGACGACGGGCGGCTCGTCATCCGTTCGAGCACACAGGTGCCGTTCCTCACCCGTGACGAGATCGCGCGCATCTTCGACCTCGATGCCGACCGCGTGCGGGTGTTCGCGCCGCGCGTGGGCGGCGGGTTCGGCGGCAAGCAGGAGATCTTCACCGAAGACCTCGTCGCCCTCGCGGTGCTGCGCACCGGACGCCCGGTGGCCTACGAGTTCACGAGGACCGATGAGTTCCGGCGCGCGGCGGTGCGGCATCCGATGCGGGTCTCCGTCACTCTCGGCGCCACCCGCGCGGGCGAGCTGACTGCGATGAAGGTCGACGTCCTCAGCGACACGGGCGCCTACGGCAATCACGCGATCGGGGTGCTCTTCCATGGGTGCGCAGAGTCGATCACGCTCTATCGGGCACCCGTGAAGTGGATCGATGCGGAGTCCGTCTATACGAACAACGTGCCCTCCGGTGCGTTCCGCGGCTATGGGCTCGGGCAGGTGATCCTCGGCGTCGAGTCCGCGATGGACATGCTCGCCGAGCGGCTCGACATCGACCCGTTCGCGCTGCGGCGCATCAATGCGGTGCGCGAGGGCGATCCGCTGCACGAAGAGGACGACGCGTACGAAGAGGACCTGATCTGGGGCAGCTACGGGCTCGATCAGTGCCTCGATATCGCCGAGCAGGCACTGCGGCGTGGCAACGACGTCGAGGCGCCCGCCGGATGGCAGGTCGGTGAGGGCATGGCGGTCGCGATGATCGCCACGATGGCGCCCCGCGGTCACATCGCGCACACCTCCGTCACCCTGCGCCCCGACGGCCATTTCCTGCTCGCGGTCGGCACCGCCGAGTTCGGCAATGGCACCACCACCGTGCACCGGCAGATCGCGGCCACCGTCCTGTGCGCCGGCTTCGACCGGCTGCACCTCTGGAGCGCCGACACGGATGCCGTGGCCCACGACACCGGAGCATTTGCCTCCGCCGGCATCACCGTGGCGGGTAAGGCCCTGCACGCGGCATCCCTCGCTCTGGAGATGAGGATGCGGCAGCTTGCGGCGGGTCTCGTCGGCGCCGAGGCATCCGCGTGCCGACTCGAGGAGGACGGCGTGCACACCCCCGCCGGGGTTGTCGACTTCGCGCGAATCGTGGCGGCCGCGCCCGAGGCGGAGCGGACGGAGAACGGCCTGATCGCGAACGGCAGCGAGTTCGGCGATCTGCGATCGATCGCCTTCAACGTGCACGCGGTGCGGGTGGCGGTGGATGCCGCGACCGGCACGGTGCGCATCCTGCAGTCGGTGCAGTCGGCCGATGCCGGATACGTCATGAATCCCGCGCAGTGCCTCGGACAGGTCGAGGGGGGAGCTGCTCAGGGCATCGGCAGCGCGCTCTATGAAGAGGTCATGATCGGGCCCGACGGCGCGGTGCTGAACCCGATGTTCCGGCAGTACCGGGTGCCGCAGTTCGCGGATATCCCGACCACCGAGGTGTTCTTCGCCGACACCAGCGACGACCTCGGCCCGTTCGGCGCGAAGTCCATGAGCGAATCGCCCTACAACCCGGTCGCGCCCGCGATCGGCAACGCGATCGCGCGCGCGATCGGTCGTCGTCCTTTCGAGCAGCCCTTCTCACGCGACCGCGTGTGGCGTCTCACCCAGTTGCCGAACTCCGACCGTCCGTCGAGCTCAATCGACTGACGATTCGACACGTCCACCGCTCGCAATCCGCTCCGATGCACGTTCGAGTTCGGCCACGATCGCGTCGGGCTCGATCTCGCCCGTCGGAAAGAGCACGGCGATCGAGGCCGGCTGGTCCGCGCGCAACGGCACCGCGATCGCCGTGATCCCCGCCAGCACTTCTTCGCTGGTCATCTCGTAGCGCGCGGGCGGATGCTGCGCCGGCGCGAGCTGTGATCGGATGACCCGGCCGGGCGCTCCTCGTCCGACCGGTTGGCGACGACCCGGCCGCTGCGAGACGAATGTCGCCGCGCGCGCGGGCTCGACGCTCAAGAGGGTGATCACCTCGTCGCCGTCGAACACGACCAGGAACGCGGTCATCGCCAGTTCGTCGGCGACGCGCTGGAGTTCGGGCTGCGCGGCGGCGCTCAGATCGCGCGCGCCGCCGCGACCGAACGCGGCGAGGCGCAGCCCGAGGTGGAGTTCGCCGTTCTCGGCGCGCTGCACGAACCGATGCTGCTCGAGGGTTCGAACGATGCGGTACGCCGACGACCTGTTGACGCCCAATTCAACGGAGAGCTCGTTGATCGTCATCGGGCGCCGACTCTCGCCGATGAGTGCGAGCGCCGTCAGCCCCCGGGAGAGCGTCTGCGATCCGGCGAGCGCATCGGGCACGTCGCTGTCCTTCTTTGCTGTCATTCCCATTTCGCCTTCCGTTGGGATCGGTGATGCTCTACGCTGAGACCACTATTTGGTATCAGCATATTCAAATAATGAACATGCAGCTAGTCCGTCATCAATGAGGAGGACCGATGCAGATCCACGTGCGCGGGTACGACGCCAACGATCCGCGAATCAAGCCTGCCGCCGGATACGGGGTGGATCGGCAAGAAGAGCTGCCGGACGAGATGGACGTACTGATCGTTGGCACGGGGCCCGCGGCTTCGGTCGTCACCGCCCAGCTCTCACGATTCCCCTCGATCAACGCCCGCGCCATCGAGCAGCGAACGGGCAGACTTGCCGTCGGCCAGGCCGACGGCATCCAGGCGCGATCGGTGGAGACGTTCCAGGCGTTCGGATTTGCGAACGAGGTCATCGACGAGGCGTACCGCAACGTCGAGATGTGCTTCTGGAAGCCCGATCCGGACGACCCTAGCCGGATCGTCCGGGCCTCGCGGGCGCCCGACGACGCGACCGGAATGAGCGAGTTTCCGCACATCTACGTCAACCAGTCCCGCATCCTCGACTACTTCCTCCGTGATGCAGCCCGCGCACCGGGGCGAATCGTTCCGGACTATGGCGTGGAGTACATCGACTGCGAGATCGACCCGAGCGCTGATCACCCGGTCTCCGCACGCATCCGATACGTGGGTGGCCCCCGCGCGGGGGAAGAGCGCACCGTTCGCGCGAAGTACCTCGTCGGCGGTGACGGCGCGCGCAGCCGCGTGCGCGCCTCCTTGGGGCACCGCCTGCAGGGCGCCGCGTCGCTGCACGCCTGGGGAGTGATGGACCTTCTCACGAACACCGACTTCCCCGACATCCAGGTCAAGTGCTCGATCCAATCCCACGATGCGGGCAACATCCTGCTGATCCCCCGCGAGGGCGGATATCTCGTGCGCGTCTACGTGGATCTCGGCGAGGTCGACGAGGCGGATGCCGGAGCCGTCCGCGGCACGTCGATCGAGACCATGATCGCCAAGGCGAACCGAATTCTGCACCCGTACACGCTCGATGTGCGGGCCGTGACGTGGTGGTCGGTGTACGAAGTCGCACACCGCATCACAGACGGATTCGACGACGTTCCCGAAGAGCTCGCGGGGGGGCGCACGCCGCACGCGTTCATCATGGGCGATGCGTGCCACACGCACTCGGCAAAGGCCGGGCAGGGCATGAACGTCTCGATCCAAGACGGCTTCAACCTCGGCTGGAAGATCGCAGCCGTACTGGAGGGGCGAGCGCCCGAGCACCTGCTCTCGACCTATGCGAGCGAACGCAAGGTCATCGCGCAGAACCTGATCGATTTCGACAGGGAATGGTCCGGGATGATGGCCCGCCCCGTCGATTCCTGGGATGACCCGGGCGAGCTCGAGCGCTATTACGTTTCGACGCTCGAGTTTCCCGCCGGCTTCATGACGCAGTACGAGCCCTCGCTGATCACGCTCGACGCGACGCACCAGAGCTTGGCACCGGGATTCCCGGTCGGCAAGCGGTTCAAGTCCTGCGAGGTCATCCGACGCGCAGACAATCGCTGGATCCACCTCGGCCATCTGCACG
>JAHIOK010000358.1 GCA_018895315.1 Actinomycetota bacterium
GCGCGGTGCCCGCGGTGTAGTACGCCGAGGCCTCTTCGCCGTTGATCGTGCGCCAGGGGAACAGCGCGCCCGCTTCGTTCAGCTGCTGCGCACGGCGACGGGACGCCGGGAGCATCAGATATCTCATCCGCAGGGCATTGCGCGCCCAGAGCGGCGTCGTGTAAGCGAGGAACGGAAGCACGTAGATCTCGGTGTCCCAGAAGTAGTGCCCGCTGTAGCCCGAGCCCGTGACGCCCTTCGCCGGAACGCCCTGCCCGTCGGCACGGGCCGCGGCCTGAGCGAGCTGGAAGAGGCACCAGCGAGTGGCCTGCTGCAGGTCGTCGCGTCCGGCGATCCGCACATCGGAGCGCGCCCAGAAGTCGTCGAGCCAGGCACGCTGACGCGCGTACTGGGCCGGGATGCCTTCACCGAGAGCGCGGTCGAGAGTGCGTCGACAGCGATCGACGAGCTCGCGCGTGGGCACCCCTCGCGAGGTGTGATAGCTCACGATTTTCGTGACGCGCACCGGAACGCCGGCCTTCGCGTTGACACGGAAGACGTTCTTCGCGATGTCGGGCTCCACCAGAGTGCGCGATGTGTAGGGGTTCTCCGTGTCGATCAGGTGGTCGGCGACGACCGCGATCGTCATGCCCGACTCGGCGACGCGATAGCTGAGGGTCGAACGATTGCCGTCCTGCCAGAACTCCTGGGGGTCGAGGACGCGCTCTGCGATGCGCTCGGCCTTTCGGGGGTCGAAACCCGCCTTCTTCGGTACCTTCGGCGTGCCGCCGTAGACGTCTTCACCGTCCTGCCTGTTCACGAGCTGACAGTTGATGGTCACGGGGGCATCGGCGTTCAGGACCGTGACGTCGACGGTCATGATGGCGAGGTGCTTCTCTTCGAACGACACCATGCGTTCGAAATCTATACGCACGAGTTTTCCGGACGGCGTCGACCACAGGATCTGCCGGCGCAGCACTCCGTCCTGCATGTCGAGCTCCCGGCGGTATTCGCGCACGTCGGCGACGTCGAGAGACAGCGGCTCGTCGTCGACGTAGACGCGCATGACCTTGGCGTCGGGGGCGTTGACGATGGTCTGACCCACCTCGGCGAATCCGTACGCCTGCTCGGCATGTCGGATCGGGAACGTCTCGTGGAAACCGTTGATGAACGTGCCCTGTTCATGCCCGAACCGCCCCTCGGGATGGTTGCCGCGCAACCCGAGGTAGCCGTTGCCGACGGCGAAGAGCGTTTCAGTGACGCCGGCGTCGTCGAGAGAGAAGTCCGTCTCGATGAGTCGCCAGGGGTCGACGGGGAAGCGATCGCGATCGATCATGGAGGGCCTTCCGATGCGGGTGTGCGAGGAGATGTCAGGACGTGAATGCGGAGAGGTCGTCGACGACGACATGGGCACCGGCGGCGATCAACGCGTCGGCGCCGACGCCGCGGTCGACGCCGACCACGAGTGCGAAACCCCCGGCGGCGGCGGACTCGACTCCGCTGATGGCGTCCTCCACTGCAGCAGTGCGGGCCGGGTCGACCCCCATCATCCGTGCGGCCTCGACGAATACGTCGGGCGCGGGCTTGGAGGCGAGGTTGTCGCGTTCGGCGATCACGCCGTCCATCACGACCGGGAAGCGATCGCGGATGCCGGCGGCCGCCAGCACCTCTTCGGCGTTCTTGGAGCTCGACACGACGGCGACGGGGGTGCCCGCCGCGGCGAGCAGATCGAGCAGTGCGATACTGCCGGGGAACGCAGCGACACCGTCCTCGCGGAGCACCCGGGCGAACACCTCGTTCTTGCGGTTGCCGATGCCGCACACCGTGTCGGCAGTCGGAGCGTCCGTCGGATCGCCCCAGGGAACCTCGACGTCGCGGCTGCGCAGGAGGCTGGCGACGCCGTCGTACCGCTTCTTGCCGTCGAGGTACTCGAAGTAGTCACGCTCGGTGTACGCCGGGGTGATCTCCCACGCGGCGAACAACTCGTCGAACATCACCTTCCACGCGTGCATATGCACTTCGGCCGTCGGCGTGAGCACGCCGTCGAGGTCGAAGAGCACGGCATCGTAGGAGGTCAAATCGGGCAGGGAGTCGGACACGAAACCTCCAGGAAAGGCGGATGGGCGGGCTCCCCATCGTGCCGTGATGCCAGCGTAGTGGCCGAAGCTATCGTTCGCGTCGTGGCACCATCGCGCCCGGTGAAAGTCTCGTTGCCGGCGCCGCCGACGACTCGAGGCTCACTTCCTCCGCAACCGCCCGCGGCGGCGGAACACGGCGAACGGAAAGAGGCCCCCTGCCGCGAGCATGGCGAGGATGACGCTCACCAGCGCAATCGGACCGCTCCCGGCAGGCGCCGATATCGTTGCGGAGCCATGGCCTCCTGCTTCGTGATTCATTGACGTCGCACTCGGTGTGGCGAACGGTGACGACTGCGCTGCCGATGTGGCAGTGGGAGTCGCGTCCGGA
>JAHIOK010000359.1 GCA_018895315.1 Actinomycetota bacterium
GTGATGATGACCTTGCGGGCACGGCCGAGCAGGTCGGTGGTCGCGTTTTCGAGCTTGAGACCGACCTCCTCGCTGATGACCTGACCACCCGTGAGGATCGCGATGTCCTGCAGCTGCGCCTTGCGGCGGTCGCCGAAGCCGGGAGCCTTGACGGCAGCCGACTTGAAGATGCCGCGGATCTTGTTGAGCACGAGAGTCGCAAGCGCCTCGCCCTCGACGTCCTCGGCGATGATGACGAGCTCTTTGCCCTCCTGGATCACCTTGTCGACGATCGGCAGCAGGTCCTTGATGTTCGAGATCTTGGAGTTCGCGATGAGGATGTAGGCATCCTCGAACACGGCTTCCTGGCGCTCGGGATCGGTGACGAAGTAGGGGTTGATGTAGCCCTTGTCGAAGCGCATTCCCTCGGTGAGCTCGAGCTCGGTGCCGAAGGTGTTCGACTCCTCGACGGTGACGACGCCCTCCTTGCCGACCTTGTCGATCGCCTCGGCGATCAGCGCGCCGATGCTCGGGTCTGCGGCGGAGATCGACGCGGTCGCGGCGATCTGCTCCTTGGACTCGACCGGCTTGGCCGAAGAGAGAAGCTCATCGGAGATGGCCTGGACGGCCTTCTCGATGCCCTTCTTCAGCGAGATGGGGTCTGCGCCGGCTGCGACGTTGCGCAGGCCTTCGCGGACGAGCGCCTGAGCGAGGACGGTCGCGGTGGTCGTTCCGTCACCGGCGACGTCATCGGTCTTCTTGGCGACCTCCTTGACCAGCTCGGCGCCGATCTTCTCGTACGGGTCGTCGAGCTCGATCTCCTTGGCGATCGAGACGCCGTCGTTCGTGATCGTGGGGGCGCCCCACTTCTTCTCGAGTACGACGTTGCGACCGCGGGGACCCAGGGTCACCTTGACGGCGTCGGCCAGGATGTTGAGGCCGCGCTCGAGGCCACGGCGGGCCTCCTCATCGAAAGCGATGATCTTTGCCATGTGTGTGTCGTCCCTCCCGGACGTTGGCTTGCATGATTAGCACTCAACAACAACGAGTGCTAATGCCATTCTGGCACTCGACCATGGCGAGTGCAAGCTGCACACACGGATGACGCAACGCGGCGTCACGCAGGATTCTGCGCCCAGATCACACGACGCGGACGGACTCCGCCTGCGGGCCCTTCTGGCCGGAGCCGACCGTGAACTCGACGGCCTGCCCCTCTTCGAGGACACGGAATCCGCTCATGTCGATGTTGGAGTAGTGGACGAAGACGTCCTGCCCTCCCACGACGGTGATGAAACCGAAGCCCTTCTCCGCGTTGAACCATTTGACGGTGCCTTGAGCCATGCGAATCTCCTGTAATACCCGGGAACTCGCTCATCGTAGAACGGGGCGCGAAGCCGAAATCGCTGCTCGCGGCACTGTTGACACGCGTGCACCGAACTATTTACGCGCGCGAAACACGCGGACGCCGCCGAGCGCGCTTCGCGCTACTTCGTCGCACTCGGGCTCGCGCTCGCGCCCGCCACGCGGTCCAGTCCCACCACGACCGTGAGCTGCTTCGCCTCGGGATCGGTCGCCGGCTGGTAGATGTTGCTCTGCGCGACGGCCGCTCCGCCGATCACTCCGGCCAGACCCCGCGCGGCGGCCTCGTCCGCGGGGAGTGCGTAGTACACCGTGGTCTCAGCGAAGTCCTTGGATCCCGCGGCACCCGCGGTGACATTTCCCGATGCCCATCCGACGTTCGCCGCGATGATCTGATCCTTGACCGTGTTTCCGAGACCATCCTTCGGCGTGGCGTTCAGCACGAGCACGGAGAAGGACGGGTCCACGACCGGCGCAACCGTCGCGACCGGCGTCGCAGTGGGCGTGGGAGTGGGGAACAGCGTCACCTTGCCCGAGACGAGGAGCGTGCCGAAGATGCCAAGCGCGACGAGGACGATCGTCGCGACGACCGCCCACAGCAGAACGACCCATCCGCGCATGCGCGGATTCTCCGCGCGGTGAGCACCGACACGCTCGGTCTCCGCGGGGAGGTTGTCGAAGCGATCCCGGGGGAAGGTCGATCTCGGCATCCCATGATGCTACCTGGGCAGGCCCAGCGAACCTGGCAACGCCCCGGCCTGCCTAACGAACGCCGGCCGCCCGAGCAAGACGTGCCTGCTGGCGAGCATCGCGCAGGCGGCGCAGACGCTTGACGAGCATCGGGTCGAATTCGAGGGCGGGCGCCGTGTCGATCAGTCGCCCGAGCAGCTGGTAATACCGCGCCGGCGACAACTCGAACTCCGTGCGGATGGCTTCTTCCTTCGCCCCCACATGCCGGCTCCACGCACCTTCGAAGGCGAGGATGGCGCGATCGCGGTCGGTCAAGGGCACGCATCCACGCTAACCCGGCTGCCCCTCCGACTCCGCGCGCCACTCCACGAAGCCGCCGAGCGGATCCACCGCCGCGAGCACCCGACCGTCCAGAGCGAGAGCGAAGGCATCCGCCGGCCACACGGCGATGTCGATGGGTTCGTTCCACCCTTCGTGCAGCCCGGGCGCATCGATCGTGATCCAGCGGCCCACCGCCCGCGCGACATCGATGAGGGTGTGGCGAGCGGCCCACGGCACGTGGGCCAGCACCCCCGGCGTCGTGACCACGAGAGTCGCGCCCGGCGGCGCGGAGGCGGCGAGGTCCGGCAGCATGTCGACGGCATCTCCCGCGATGAGCAACGGAGAGTCGGACGCCGCGATGTCCAGAGCCGCGCGTACGCGCTCCACACGGCCGGTCTCCCCCGGCCAGACGAGTCCGGTGAGCCATGCCCGGTCAACGGAATCGGTAGCGCTCAGCGGGCGGAGATCGATCCCGGCACGCCATACGATCTGCGGCATCCTGATTCGCGGGCGCGCGTTCCCGCGCAGCTCGGAGACGAGCACGACCTCGCTCTGACCGCTCTCCGGGTCGAGGGCCACCACCGTTGCGTCATCGAGCCGGTAGCAGTACGAGTAGCGATCAGGGTAGAGACAGAGTCCCGCGCTCGCCCCCACTTCGAGCAGCGCGATGGGCCCCTCGATCAGGCTCAGCGCGGGCAGGAGGGCCGCGCAGCGCAGCGGCTCATTGGTCTGGATGCTGCGCATGGCGCACTCCGCGACCACGGCGTCGGCGTTCTCACCGAGCCACCGCGCCCACCCGGCGAAGTCGGTCTCGGGCGCTCCGAGCAGGCGCGTCACCGCGAAGACCAGGGGCGGCTGGCGATGCGTCGGTGCGATCCGCGCGAGGATCGCGGCGATCTCTGGATTGCCGGCGACGCCCGCGGCCCACTCGGCGTAGAGCGCGGAGCGCCCCGGAGCCTCATCGAGGGCGAATCGGAGATAGCGGTCGATGACGGCTCGAGTGCTGTCATCCCCCTGCGTCATGGGCCCATTCTGGGTGAATCCCAGGCTCGACGCGGAACACACCGCCGTCACTCGGGTTGAATAGTGGTGGCAGAAGGAGACAGCCATGACCTATGAAGTGACCAAGTCCGACGCCGAGTGGCGCGCGGAGCTCGGCCCGGAGCAGTACGCCGTGCTGCGCGAGTCGGCAACCGAGCGCCCGTGGACGGGCGAGCTCCTCGACGAGGGGCGCGCGGGCCTCTACGCCTGTGCGGCGTGCGGTGCCGAGCTCTTCAAGAGCGGCACGAAGTTCGATTCGCATTGCGGCTGGCCGAGTTTCTACGAATCGATCCGCCCCGAAGCCGTCGAGCTGATCGAAGACCGCAGCGGCGGGATGCTGCGCACGGAGGTGCGGTGCGCCACGTGCGGTTCGCACCTCGGTCACGTGTTCCCCGACGGTTTCGGAACTCCCACCGGCGACCGGTACTGCATGAATTCGATTTCCCTCGATTTCACTCCGGAGCCGACTGAGTGACCGCGCTGGAGGCCATGCAGTCCCGCATCTCGATGTCGAAGGTGACGGATGCCGCGCCCAGCCATGCCGAGCTGCTGCCGCTGATCTCGGCCGCAGGCCGGGTGGCCGCCCACTCGTCGCTGCGCCCCTGGCGGCTGATCGAGCTGCGCGGGCACGACCGTGAGCGGCTCGGGCGCGCCATGAACAAGGCAGACGGCCATGAGGGCGTGTCGTCGAAACCGCAGCGTGCGCCGCTGCTGATCGCGGTCGTCGCGAGCTACCGCAAGAGCAAGGTGCCGCGATGGGAGCAGGAGGCGGTCGCCTCGGGCGTCGCGCACATGCTGAGCCTGTTCCTCGACGAAGCGGGATGGGGCGTGTTCTGGCGCACCGGTGATTACACGCGCAGCAAGGCGATCGCGAAGGCGCACGGCCTGACGAAGGACGAAGCGCTTCTCGGTTGGCTGTACGTCGGTGGCAAGCCGGTCGGCACGCGCTCGGGCCACCGTAAGCAGATCGACGCCGAGCGCTTCTTCTCGCGGATGCCGAAAGGCGACTGAGCTCAGCGCCTGCGCCGCCATGGCATGGCCGCGGCCACGACGCCTGCGAGCGCCACGACCACCATCACGACCTCGGTGAGGGCGGACGGCGATGCGGCGGCCGGCCACAGCGCGTCGAGCGCCAGGGACGTCACCAGCAGGCCGACGACCGAACCGAGGCCGAGCAGCAGCACGCCCGTGTAGGCCACCAGCGCGGCCGACAAGAAGATGTAGACGACGCCGAGCGCTCCCCCCAGATACAGCCAGGGTTCGACGGCCAGGGTGCGCGGAGCACCGGCGAACGCGGAGTGGATGAGCGCGGCGATGACCAGGATCACCGTGCCGCCGGCGAAGTTCACCAGGGTCGCGGTCAGCGGAGTGCCGACCTTTTGACGCAGCCGGCCGTTCGTGGCCTGCTGCCAGGCGATGCCCGCACCCGCGAGAAGCGGCAGCAGCAGCATCCAGAGGGGGATGCTGCTCACGGCGCCTCCGCCGAGTGAGATGCCGACCGCCACCAGCACCAGGGCCGCCCCGCCGATGCGCGGCAGCGTCACGGCGACCACCCCGGCTGGGCCATAACCCGCGCGGTCGAGGGCGAGGGCGCAGATCGTCTGCCCGGCCACCACGCCGACCGTGAACATCGAGACGCCGATCAGGCCGACCGCGAGACCCTGCGTTGCGACGGTCAGGGCGCCGGCCGTGCCCCCCGCGAGCATCCACCACGGGATGCTGCGACCGCGGATTCCTGCCACGAGCCGGCCGATGCCGCGGCGTCCGGAGGGGATCACCGCCGAGAGCACGAGCAGGATGCCGAGCCCAGAGCTGAAGGAGATGGCAGCGGCCGTGAGCCCGTCGTCGAGGCGCACACCGAACTGTCCGTTGACGCGGGCCTGCAGCGCGGTCAGCACTCCGACCAGCACCGCTCCCCCGAGCGCCACGCCGACCGGGATGCGGCGCGCGGCAGTGTGGGTCACTCCCCCATTCTGGTGGGTGAGCCTGAGTTGCCCGGTGTTCGGAGCCTGCCGAGGCGCGCCCGCGAGGTCGGCAATGATGCTACCGAGTGCGCTCGGGGTCAACCCCCCTCCATCCGAGGATCGGTGAGAGCTGAATGGAAGGATCCACCTAGCCCAGAAGGAGCATCACTGTGTCGCAGCCAACGAACGCTCGAGACCAAGAGCCGCAGGAAGAAGGCAGTCCCGCGGACGCTGACACCACTGCGTCTACCGACCGGCTGCCCAAGACGACCGACGAGGCCGGACGTCCCGTCGACAACCCGTCCGGGTGACAGCGAACCGCCACGGCCATGACCGCATCTTTCAGGAAGGCAACGAGAACATGAGCACCGAGCAGGGCCAGCAGCAGAAC
>JAHIOK010000360.1 GCA_018895315.1 Actinomycetota bacterium
CGCACTCCGACGACGTGCGCGACTCCCCCGCTCTCGACGTGGCTGTGCAGCTGCGAGGACTTGGCGCTCACGTGCGGGCGACCGACCCGCAGGCGATCGCGAACGCCCGGGCGCTGCATCCGCAAATCGATTACCGCGAATCGTTCGTCGAGACCGTCACCGGGGCCGATGTCGTCGTCCTCGTCACCGAATGGGACGAATACCGATACCTCGATCCCGAAGCGGTCGGAGGCCTCGTGGCCGGACGCAACGTCGTCGACGGCCGCAACAGCTACGACCCGGCGCGCTGGCGTGCCGCGGGGTGGACCTACCGCGGTCTCGGCCGCCCCTGAGCCCCTCGCCTTGCCGCGAGGCTCAGGAAATGGATCTTTTCGAACCTTCACGCAATCCTGCGGGTCAGCGAAGGTCGTCTTGAGGGACGGGGTGCACGATATTCCATGTGGCCAGCTGGGGAGCGGCCACGAAGTCCGGAAGCGGGGGCTTGCGGATGGGGAATCGGAATCGCCGGTGGGGACCGGCGGATCCGAAAGTCGGAGAGTCGCTGGGGAGTGACTCTCTGGAGAAAGGGAACGCCGCTGGGGAGTGGCGCTCCCGGAATGAGTAGGACGTCGCTGGGGAGCGGCTTACAGAACACACGGGAGATCGCTGGGGAGCGACGGCCCGAAGGCAACAGGATGATCACGCTGGGGAAGCGAGCATTCGAACGGGGAATATCGCTGGGGAGCGGCAGACACGATGTGCTGGGGCTCACGCGAGAACGGGCGACGCAGGGCGCGCGAACGGCACAGAGCCGAACGCATGCCGCGTCGCCCGTTCGCATGTACGCGAGGCATCACGCCCCGCTCGCGGTCGCGTGCGCGAGAATAGAGGCATGACGATTCCTTCCGACACGATCACGATGTTCGGCGCAGAATGGTGCCGCGACTGCCGTCGCACCAAGGCGCAGCTCGACAGCCTGGGCGTGACCTACACCTATGTCGATCTCGAGGCGGAGCCCGCTGCCGCCGATGTGGCCAAAGAGATCTCCGGCCGCACCAACATCCCCGTCGTCGTGTACCCCGACGCGAGCCATCACGTCGAGCCGACGAACGCCGACGTCGAAGCGAAACTGCGCGAACTCGCCCTCATCTGAGAGTTTCCGCCCGTTAGGGTGGGCGCATGACCGACGGTGTCGAGCTCAATACCCGGGCGATCGAAGAAACGGTCGTCACCGACTTCTCCGATCGCATGAGCTACGGCGGCTATCTCGATCTGGAGACGCTGCTCTCGGCACAGCGGCCCCTCAGCTCCCCCGAGCATCACGACGAACTGCTCTTCATCGTGCAGCACCAGACCACCGAGCTGTGGCTCAAGCTGGTGCTGCACGAACTGAGTGCCGCGTGCGGGCACCTTCGCAACGACCGGCTCGCACCGGCCCTGAAGTGCATCGCTCGCGTCAAGCACATTCAGCGCACTCTCACCGAGCAGTGGTCGGTGCTGGCGACCCTCACCCCGACCGAATACAGCCAGTTTCGCGGCGTTCTCGGCAACTCGAGCGGCTTCCAGTCGGCGCAGTACCGGGCGGTCGAGTTCACCCTCGGAAACAAGAACGCCGCGATGCTGAAGGTCTTCCAGGGCGACCCCGTCGCGCTCGAGCTGCTCACCGGAGCCCTCGAGGCCCCGAGTCTCTACGACGAGTTCCTCCGGCACCTCGCTCGCGCCGGATACGCCGTGCCACACACCGTGCTCGACCGCGACGTCACCCAGGCCTGGGTGTTCACCCCAGAGCTGGTGCCGGTGCTCTCTGACATCTACGCCGCTACCGAGGCGAACTGGGAGGCCTACGAGACCTGCGAGGAGCTCGTCGATCTGGAGGACAACTTCCAGCTGTGGCGTTTCCGCCACCTCAAGACGATCGAGCGCATCATCGGGATGAAGGTCGGCACCGGTGGCTCGAGCGGCGTCCCGTTCCTCCGCCGCGCGCTCGAGCTCACCTTCTTCCCCGAGTTGTACGCGGTGCGCACCGAGATCGGCCGATGACGGATGCCGCGCATCGATGCCCCCCGCGCGAGCCTCGGCATGCATGCCGTGCCCGGC
>JAHIOK010000361.1 GCA_018895315.1 Actinomycetota bacterium
ATCGTGCCAGTCCATCGGCTTCAGAGCGCCAGCAGTCTTGTTCGGCTGGGAGGACGCGCCATCCATCAGCCTAGCGAGTTGTCGAGCTGCCCGGATGCCGCGGGTGCGATGCCCGCGGTGCGGGCCGGGGGTCTTCTACAATGGACGTGAGGGGCCTGTAGCTCAGTTGGTAGAGCGCCACGTTTACACCGTGGATGTCGTCGGTTCGAGCCCGGCCGGGCCCACATGAACGCCAGCCCTGCCGATCAGCGACTTCTCCTCGAGGTGGCCGCGCTCGACCTCCGTATCCGGCAGGCCGATATCGCCCGCAGAAATCCTCCGCAGGCCGCCCGTGTGCAGGAGTTGCTGGCTCGACGCCAGGTGCTGGCTCAGGAGCTCGGCACGCGCCTGGGTCGTCGCGACGACCTCCGCGCTGAGCTGAAGCGCATCGAGTCCGATGTCGCGATGGTCGACGCCCGTCGTCAGCGCGACACGGACCGACTCCAGACGGTCTCGAATCCGAAGGACGCTGTCGGGCTCGAGAGCGAGCTGGTGTCACTCGCTCGTCGGAAGAGCGAGCTCGAGGACGGGGAACTCGAGGTCATGGAGCGGCTCGAGCAGGCCGACACCGCCGTGGCCGAGCAGGAAGCAGTCATCGCCGCGACCAACGCGGAAGGCTCGGCACTCAGCGGTGAGGCAAAGGCGATCGTCGCCGAGGCGACTGCCCGCTTCGATGCCGCGAGTCGCGACCGTGCCGCCTTAGCGGAGCCCCTGCCGGCCGATCTGCTCGCGCTCTATGAGAAGCTCGCTGCGCACAGCTCGGGGGCTGCGCTCCTGCAACACTCCATGTGTCAGGGCTGCCGCATGATGCTCTCCGGAAATGACTTGCAGAACATCCGCCAGACGGCGGTCGAGGTCGTGGTCGTGTGCCCGCAGTGCGACTGCATCCTGGTTCGCACCGACGAATCCGGGTTGTGACCGAACCCGTCCTGCGTCGTTGAGCGATTCCGACGGCGCCGTCGGCTGGGTGCTCCTGGGCGGTACGGATGCCGCGGTCGAGGCCGTACTGCTCGATCACGACGCGCAGGAGGTCCATCGCGAGTCGGTCTCGTCGTCGGCGCTCACGGAGTGGGTGGCTGACACGGAGCGAACCTCCTCGCCGCGGTGGGTGTGGAGCGATTCGGTGCGCTGGTACTCGCCGATCCTCGCTGCGGGCATCAGGATCGCGCGATGCCACGATCTGCGACTGGCTCACGCGATCCTCCGCGATAGTGCCGCCGTGGGAGACGATCACGGGCTGCGTGATGCGACGCGATGGGATGCCGCGGCGGTGAGCGAGACGCCGGCTGAGGCGGCGCTGTTCGACCTCGCCGATTCCGACCCCGTCCACTCCGCACCCGACGACGTCGAGGAGACACTCAGCGAGTTCCGCCGTCAGCGCGCTTGCCTCCAGATGGCACGCGACTCGAATGCGCTCCGCCTGCTCATCGCGGCGGAATCGGCGGGGGCGTTGACCGCGATCGAGATGCGCACTGCCGGCCTGCCCTGGGATCCCGACATCCACAGGGATCTGCTCACGACAGCGCTCGGCGCGCGCGACAGCACCGGGCGGCCGGAGCGACTCGTCACGCTCGCGGCCGAGATTCGCGTCGCTCTCGCCGACCCGGGGCTCGCGATCGACTCACCGCCCAAGCTGCTGCGCGCATTGCACCGTGTCGGAATCCTGGTGGAATCGACCAGCCGGTGGGAACTCGCCGAGCATGAGCATCCCGTCATCGCACCGCTCATTCACTACAAGAAGCTCGCGCGCCTGATGACCGCGAACGGGTGGGCGTGGCTGGACGAATGGGTACACGACGGGCGATTCCGACCCGTCTACGTGCCCGCCGGTGTCGTCACGGGACGATGGGCGTCATCCGGTGGTGGGGCGTTGCAGATCCCGCGCCAGTTGCGGGGAGCGGTGCACGCGGATCGCGGCTGGACTTTCGTCGTCGCCGACGTTGCACAACTCGAACCTCGTGTGCTCGCAGCGATGTCACGGGATGTCGGCCTCGCGGATGCCGCGCGCGGGCGCGATCTTTACGCGGGCATCGTCGACAGCGGCGCCGTCGCCACCCGCGCGGAGGCGAAAGTGGCGATGCTCGGGGCGATGTACGGCGCGACGACGGGTGAGAGCGGCCGGCTCGTGCCCCGGCTGCGGCGTGCGTATCCGCGCGCGATGGCGCTCGTCGACGATGCGGCACGCATCGGCGAAGAAGGCGGCGTCGTCTCGACGTGGCTGGGGCGCACGTGTCCTCCCGCTTCTGACCCATGGCGGGAGGTGCAGTCGCGCGCAAGCGCACCGGATTCCGCGTCGGGTGACGAGACTCGAGCTCGAAGGTGGGGCCGGGATCGAGGTCGCTTCACCCGCAATTTCGTGGTGCAGGGGACCGCTGCCGAGTGGGCGCTGGCGTGGATGGCCGATCTCCGGCAGCGCATGGCGGCGTTGCCGGAAGTGCCCGTGTCAGACGCGGCGCCGCGGTCGGGCGCGGCGTTTGCGCGGCGCCCGCACCTCGCGTTCTTCCTGCACGACGAGATCGTCGTGCACAGCCCCGCTGATCGCGCGGCCGAGGTCGCCGAATTGGTGCAGGATGCGGCGGTCGAGGCCGGTGGCCTCCTTTTTGGGGCCATTCCTGTTCACTTTCCACTCACGGTGGCAATAGTCGACAACTATGGGCA
>JAHIOK010000362.1 GCA_018895315.1 Actinomycetota bacterium
GGGGATCTTCCATGCGACATAGACGAAGGACAGGGCCGCGAACAGCGCGTACATGCCGTAGGTGAGCGGCAACGACCATGCCGACATCGCCGGGAAGCTGACGGTGATCAGGAAGTTGGCGATCCACTGCGCGCCGGCTGCCACGCCGAGAGCCTTGCCGCGGATGCGGCTCGGGAAGATCTCGCCGAGCAGTACCCAGACCAGCGGTCCCCACGAGGCGCCGAATCCGACGACGAAGAGATTGGCGGCCACCAGGGCGATCGGACCCCACGGAGCGGGGAGGGACACGTCGCCGGTCGACGGATCTTTGATCGAGAACAGGAATGCCACGGCCATCGCCGCGAGGGCGACCGTCATCATCACCGAACCGGTGAGGAGGATCGGCTTGCGTCCGACTCGATCCACCAGGAAGATCGCGATCAGGGTCACCAGAACGTTCGTCACCGAGGTGACGACGCTGATTCCGAGCGACGCGCTCTCGGGGAAGCCGACTGATTTCCAGAGGGTCGTGGAGTAGTAGAAGATCACGTTGATGCCGACGAACTGCTGGAACACCGACAGGATGATGCCGACCCAGACGATGCTCTTGAGACCCAGCACGGGCCCTCGCAGCGACGCTCCGGTGTTCTTCTTGTCGGTCTCGATCGCGGAGGTCAGCTCGTTGATCGTCTTGTCGAGATCCGCGGGCGGCACGAGTCGGGCGAAGATCACGCGCGCCTCGTCGGTGCGACCCTTCGACAGCAGGTAGCGCGGCGATTCCGGCATCGTGAAGGCCAGGATGCCGTAGACCGCGGACGGGATCACGCCGACCAGGAACATCCACCGCCATGCCTCCAGTCCCCACCACAGCGGCTCGGAGGCGCCGCCGGCGCCCCACGCCAGTACCGCGTCGCTCAGGAGCGCCGTGAAGATACCGAGGGTGATTGCGAGCTGCTGCAGCGAGGCGAGGCCGCCGCGGATCTGGCGCGGCGCGATCTCGGCGATGTAGGCGGGGGCCACGACAGAGGCGATCCCGATGCCGAGGCCGCCGATGACGCGCCACAGGATCAGGTCGGGGACGCTGAAGGTGAGCGCCGAGCCGATCGAGCTGACGAAGAACATGATCGCGCCGAGGAACATGACCCGCAGGCGCCCCCAGCGGTCGGAGAGGTTTCCGGCGATAATCGCGCCGACCGCACAGCCGAGCAGCGCGACGGCGACGACGAAACCGGTGAGCACGGCGCTCATGCCGAAGTTGCCCTCGATGGAGTCGACGGCACCGTTGATCACCGATGAGTCGAATCCGAACAGGAATCCGCCGACGGCGGCGGCGACCGAGAGGCCGACCGCTCGCCTTCCGAACGGACTGCGCAGGGAGAAGGCGTCGGCGGGAATCGCTCCGGAAGTGCTCATCCTGGCACCATATAACGTCGTCGCCCCGCTCGGGCGGGGGCTTGCGGAGGCCGCGGCTACAGTGAGATGCATGTCCGTCTCTCTCCTCGGTGCGTCCGAGATCCGCTCTCTCGCGGCCGATCTCGATGTCACGCCGACGAAGAAGCTCGGTCAGAACTTCGTCGTCGATGCGAACACCGTCCGCAAGATCGTGCAGGTCGCGCGCGTCGCGTCAGGCGATCACGTGGTCGAGGTTGGACCGGGGCTCGGGTCCCTGACTCTCGCGATCCTTGAGACCGGGGCATCCGTCACGGCCGTCGAGATCGACCACCGGCTCGCCGAGCGGCTGCCGCACACCGCCGCAGCCCACGGCGTGCCGGCCGGCGCGCTCACGGTCATCGACGCCGACGCGCTGCGGATCACGGAACTGCCCGGTGAACCCGCGATCCTCGTCGCGAACCTGCCGTACAACGTCTCGGTGCCCGTGCTGCTGCATTTCATGGAGACCTTCGCGCACCTGCGCAGCGGCGTCGTGATGGTGCAGGCCGAGGTGGGGGAACGCCTCGCGGCGCCTCCCGGATCGAAGATCTACGGCGCGCCGAGCGTGAAGGCGGCGTGGTACGGGCAGTGGCGGCTCGCCGGCACCGTGTCGCGGCAGGTTTTCTGGCCCGTCCCGAACGTCGATTCCGTGCTCGTCGCGTTCCAGCGCGATACCGTCCCGCGCGGGGACGAAGAACTTCGTCGACGGACCTTCCAGATCGTGGATGCCGCATTCCAGCAGCGCCGCAAGATGCTCCGACAGGCGCTGTCGACGGTGCTCGGAGGAACGGCTGCCGCGGCATCCGTTGTGCTGGAGGGCGCGGGGGTGGCCCCCACGGCACGCGGCGAAGAGCTGTCGATCGATGACTTCGTGCGCGTGGCTCGAGCTGCCGGCCCGGCATCTGCGGTAGCTCACGCGTCCTGAGGACGCGTGACGTTCCGAGACTGTTGTCGCGGAGTTCCCCCGCCGTTACGAAACATGCCGGTAACATAAGTCTGCTCCGCCGTTTCGGCATCTTCTGCCGCCCACGCTCGGCGGGCGGGGAGTGAACGATATGCGCACCGCGGAGCACCCGGCGCCCGAACGGATCCTGCTGCACCTGAGCGACACGCATCTGCGTGCCGCCGGGTCTCGTCTGTTCGACAGCATCGACTCGACGGCGCGGCTCGGACAGGCTCTCGATGCGATCGAGGCGTCCGGCATCCGGCCCGATGCGCTGATCTTCACGGGCGATCTCGTCGATCTCGGAGAGCGCGACGCCTACGTCGCCATCCGTCAGCTCGTCGAGCCGTTCGCCGAGCGTCTGGGGGCACCGGTGCTGTGGGTCATGGGCAACCACGACGACCGTGCCGGCTTCCGCGCTCAGCTGCTCGACGAGACGGCCGACCTGCTGCTGCCCGTCGACCGCGTCGACGAACTCGACGGTCTCCGTGTCGTCACCCTCGACACCACGGTGCCCGGCGAGCACTACGGCGAGCTCCGCGATGCGCAGCTGCGGTGGCTGCGCGAGGTGCTGGCGACCCCCGCCCCGCTCGGAACCATCCTGGCGATGCACCATCCGCCCGTGCCGAGTGTGCTGCCGCTCGCGGCGAGCGTCGAACTGCGTGATCAGTCACGGTTGGCGCAGGTGTTGCGTGGCACCGACGTGCGCGCGATCATCGCCGGGCACCTGCACTACTCGACCTTCGCGACGTTCGCGGGCATCCCCGTCTCGGTCGCGTCGGCCACGTGCTACACGCAGGACCTGACGGTGCCCACTGGTGGCACCCGACCGCAGGACGGCGGCCAGGCCTTCAACCTCGTGCACGTCTACGACGAGACCGTCGTGCACTCCGTGGTTCCCGTGGATGTGCCGCGCACCCTCGAATTCATCGATCCCGCAGAAGCCGTCCGCCGCCTCGCCGACGCGGGCATCGACCCGGCGTCGGTCAGCGTCGCACGGCGGATCGAGCCGCCGACGGCGCCGCTGCAGGTGATTCGCTGACCACCGCGCGCTCCCACGGCGCCCGCACCGGGAACATGCGCTCCAGCAGATCGCTGATCGTGCGCACCCGAACGTCCTCGGGTACTTCTGCGGCTCCACCGTCGTTCAGGCAGAACATGTCGATGTCGCCGCGGTCGGCGAGCCGCTCCATGCGCCGCAGCGACGCCGACATCGTTGTCTGGATGTAGCGCACTCGCGGAGTCGTCGTGGGCAGAGCCCGCCCGGTCAGCTGCGCGAAGTGGTGGTAC
>JAHIOK010000363.1 GCA_018895315.1 Actinomycetota bacterium
AGGGCCCTGCCCTCCTCGAACTCCTCGAGTCGCTCCCCGCGCGCGACGAGGTCGAGAGCGCCCTCGAGCCCTTCCGGCTGCCCGTTCAGCTCGTGATCCGGCCGCAGGGGGGCCTCGCCGCAGAGCTCGCGGCCGACGCCTCCCAGACCGAGCGCTACCGTGACTACCGCGCGGTAGCCGGGCGCATCTCATCGGGCCGCGTGCAGGTCGGCGACCGGGTCACCGTGTTTCCGAGCGGTGTCGAGACCGCGGTCACGGGGCTCCAGGTCGCCGGAGTCGACGCCGACGAGGCCGTCGCCCCGCAGTCGGTCGCCATCCAGCTCGCTGACGACGTGGATGCCGCGCGCGGCGCGGTGTTGACAGCAACCGGCACGGCGCCAGAGGGTCGCCGCGAGTTCGACGCCGAGCTCTTCCAGCTCGATCCACGCACCCTGGCCACCGGCGCCCGAGTGCTCGTCAAGCACGGCACCTCAACGGTGCAGGCGATCGTGGCGCTGATCTCGAGCCGCTACGACCTCGACGCCCTCGCGCACGAACCGGCCACGGCGCTCTCGGTCAACGAGATCGGTCGTGCCCGGTTGCGCCTGGCGTCCGACCTCCCCCTGGAGTCGTACGCATCGCATCGCGACAGCGGTTCGTTCCTCGTCATCCACCCCTCCGACGGCGCCACGCTCGCCGCGGGCATCGTCCAGGGCTGAGCGCCCGCTCGGTTCCGGCTTCCCGCGGCCGTGGCATCCGCCGCACGCCCCAGCATCCACCGCACGAATGAAGAGGAGGCGACTCGAATGAACACCCACATGGTGAAGATCACAGCACTGGCCCTGGCCGCAATGATGCTGGGCGGCTGCGCGGCATCGGCCGGCGCCTCCTCGGCGAGCGCTCCCGCTCTCACGGGAGGCACGGCGGCCAGCGAACTGCGCCTCGGATATTTCGCGAACGTCACCCACGCGCCGGCGCTGGTCGGGCTGCAGCAAGGCATCCTGCAGAAGGACCTCGGCGACACGAAGCTGACGACGCAGGTGTTCCATGCCGGCCCCGCCGCGATCGAGGCGCTTTCGGCCGGCGCGATCGATGCCGCCTACATCGGCCCGAACCCGTCGATCAACTCGTTCATCCAGTCCGCGGGCCGGTCGGTACGCGTCGTCTCGGGAGCAACGATCGGCGGTGCCGCGCTCGTCGCGCGCGACGGCATCGACTCCGCAGCAGACCTCAAGGGCAAGACCCTCGCAACCCCGCAGCTCGGCAACACCCAGGATGTCGCGCTGCGCAGCTGGCTCGAGCAGCAGGGGTACACCACCAACACGTCTGGTGGCGGCGACGTCAGCATCACGCCGAGCGAGAACGCGCAGACCCTCACCCTGTTCCGGCAGGGGAAGATCGACGGCGCATGGGTGCCGGAACCCTGGGTGTCGCGTCTCGTGGTCGACGAGGGCGCGCACGTGCTCGTCGACGAGACCTCGCTCTGGGAAGGCGGCGCTTTTCCCACGACCGTCTTGATCGTCAACGCCGACTTCCTCGCGCAGCATCCCGAGACCGTCAAGAAACTCGTGCAGGGCAACGTCGACTCCGTTGCGTGGCTGAACACGAACAAGGATGCCGCGCCCGCAGCCATCAACGCGCAGCTCGTGGCGGATGCCGGCACGGGCCTGTCCGACGCGGTGCTCGCCCGTTCGCTGGCACACGTGACGTTCTCGGTCGACCCCCATGCCGACACCTTCCAGACGCTCGTCGACCACGGCCTGGCAGCGGTCACGCAGAAGAAGGGGTCGATCCAAGGGCTCTTCGACCTACGGCTGCTCAACGATCTGCTCACCACTGCCGGGCAGCCGAAGATCTCGGCCCACGGCCTCGGTGAGGACACTCCATGACCGACCCCCGTGGGAGCGCGACAGTCTCGCCCGCGGACGCAACGGCCGTCGTGGCGCCGCGGTTCGCGCCGAGCTTCGACGAAAGCGCCCCGATCCGCCGCGCCGCCCCGCAGGGACCGCCCGCGGTGCGCATCGACGACGTGTCCAAGCGGTTCGGCGACGGTCCGGTGGTGCTCGACCGCGTCTCCCTCGACATCGCCCCCGGAGAGTTCGTGTGCCTGCTGGGCGCGTCGGGGTGCGGCAAGTCCACGCTGCTCAACCTCATCGCGGGCCTCGACCGCCCCACATCGGGCGGCATCGAGACGCCCGCCGAGGGATCAGCCGTGATGTTCCAGGAATCCGCCCTGATGCCCTGGCTCACGGCGCGACGAAACATCGAGCTGGCGCTGCGCCTGCGGGGAGTCCCGCGCAGCGAGCGCACGGCGAAAGCCCTGGCGCTGCTCGACACCGTGAACCTCGCCGAGGCGGCCGACCGCCGACCGCACGAGCTGTCCGGTGGCATGCGGCAGCGCGTCGCCCTGGCACGCGCGCTCGCCCAGGATCGCCCGGTGCTGCTGATGGACGAGCCCTTCGCTGCGCTCGACGCCATCACCCGCGACCTGCTGCACGAAGAACTCGAACGCGTGTGGCGCCGCACCGGCCGCACGATCGTGTTCGTCACCCACAATGTGCGCGAGGCCGCTCGTCTGGGGCAGCGCATCGTGCTGCTCTCCAGCCGCCCCGGCCGCATCGTCGGCGAGTGGCGCGTCACCAAGACCGAGGGGCGCCGCATCGAATCGCCCGAGGTCGCCGCGCTCTCGGTGGAGATCACCGAGCGCCTCCGCAAGGAGATCCGCGCCAATGCCGCCTGAAGCCCGTACCGGGGGAGCGGGAGTCCGCGCCATCGCCGCACCGGATGCCGCGGCATCCGGTCGCTCACACGCCCCCGACGATTTCCGCAGGCTCGAAGCGGGCCTCGACCGGCTGCAGACCGACACCGACGAGCACCCGGGGCCCTGGCGGAAGTTCGTCACCAGCGTGCTGCCGCCTGTGCTGTTCGTCGTGGTGCTGATCGCCGCGTGGCAGCTGTATGTCCTGATCGTGCAGCCTCGCCCCGACATCGTGCCGAGCCCGCTCGATGTGGTGAAGGCCGTCGGTGATTCGTGGGAGAGCGGCCGCCTGCCCCAGGCCGTGGCGACGAGCCTCGAACGCGGCCTCGTCGGCTTCCTCATCGCGATCGCCGTCGGTACACCACTCGGACTGCTCCTCGCCGAGGTGCGGGTGCTGCGGCGGGCCGTCGGTCCGATCATCTCGGGCCTGCAGGTGCTGCCGTCGGTCGCCTGGGTGCCCGCGGCCATCATCTGGTTCGGACTCACCGACGCGACGGTGTACTTCGTCATTCTGATGGGCGCGATCCCGTCGATCGTGAACGGCCTGATCGCCGGCGTCGACCAGGTGCCGCCCCAGCTGCGGCGCGTCGGCACGGTCCTCGGGGCGACCCGACTGCAGCTCGCGACCGCCGTGATCCTGCCCGCCGCGCTCCCCGGATACTTCGCCGGCCTCAAGCAGGGCTGGGCCTTCTCGTGGCGCTCCCTGATGGCGGCCGAGATCATCACGGTCGGCGGCACGATCGGCTTCGGGCTGGGGTCGATGCTGCAGCAGAGCCGCGAACTCTCCGATCTCGCCGGCGTGCTCGCCACGATCTTCGTGATCCTGGCCATCGGCATCCTGATCGAACTCGTCTTCTTCGCCCCGATCGAGCGACGGATGCTGCGCGGCCGAGGTCTGCTGCAGGGAGGGTCGAAATGAGCCCAGAGCACCCCCTCGAGAAGAGGACTTTCGGCCGAGATGAGGACGGATCCGCCCGCATCCCCCTCCCCCCGACCGATGCTCCTCATCCCGCGGCAGCCGAAGGCGGGGCGAAGGCGACAGCCGATGCCGCGGGATTCGTGTGGCTGGTCGGTGCCGGCCCGGGCGACCCGGGGCTGCTGACAGTGCGGGGGCTCCGCGCCCTGGAGAGCGCCGACGTCATCGTGGCCGATCGTCTCGGTGCCCGCGCGGTGCTCGACGGTCTCGCCGCCGAGGGTGTGCACCTGCGCGCCGAGGTCATCGATGTCGGCAAGCTGCCCGGCCATCACGCGGTGCCGCAGGATGCGATCAACGCGCTCCTCGTGCAGCTCGCTCAGGACGGCAAGAAGGTCGTGCGACTCAAAGGCGGCGACCCCTACGTCTTCGGGCGCGGCGG
>JAHIOK010000364.1 GCA_018895315.1 Actinomycetota bacterium
ACAGCCTCAGCCGGATAGTCGGGCCGCCCCGCCTCGTAGGTGTGCGCGACCGCCCCGAACGACAACGACATCTCTTCTCGATCTGCCATGAGCCGAGCCTATGGCGTGCCGAAGAACTGCTCGCCGGTGCGCGAGTGCTCACCAGCGCCGCGACACGCCGCATCGCGCGTTGTGCGGCAGTTGTCGGGCACGCACCGGGGCGGGATCATCGCGCAGAGTCGGGATCTCCGCGTCAACGGCGCGCCTCGCGGGAAGGGGCGCGACCGCGGGTGAACCTGATCACGTGCCCCTGGATTTCACCGCGATCGACTTCGAAACCGCGAATTCCAGCAGCGCTTCTGCCTGTGCCGTGGGTATGGCTCGCGTGCGGGACGGACGCATCGTCGCCAGTGCCGGATGGCTCATCCAGCCCCCGCCCGGTCACGATCGGTTCTTCGAACTGAATGTGCGCATCCACGGCATCGAGCCCGAGCATGTGATCGGCGCGAAGGGGTGGACCGACCAGCTCGACGACCTGGCGGCGTTCGCCGGAGCCGACGTGCTCGTCGCCCACAACGCCGGCTTCGACATGACCGTGATCCGTCGGGCATGCGAAGCCACCGGGGATGACTGCCCGCCCTATCGCTATGTATGCAGCCTGCAGGTGGCCCGCAAGACCTACGACTTAGAGTCCTATCGTTTGCCCCTGGTGGCGGCCGAGGCCGGATTCACGGACTTTCCGCATCACGACGCCACGGCGGATGCCACAGCGTGTGCACACATCATGATCGACGCGGCGCGGCGGGTCGGGGCCGTCGACATCGAGTCGCTCGCCGCCCTGGCCGGGGTCAAGGTGAGCCGGATCGCCATTCCCGCCGCGCAGCTCGCCCGCGCCGACGCCGCCTAGCCTCCCGCAGGATGTCGGAGGTCCACGGCATTGTGATGTCATGGACGCATTCCCCCTCGCCGTAATTGCCCTCGCCTGCGTGGCGGCCGGCATGCTCGCCGGCTGGTCCCTCGGCGTCGCCCGCGCGACGGCGCGGGCGAACAGTGATCGCTCCGCTTCCGCGGCGCGGATCGCGGTGGCCGAGACCGCCCGTGATGCGCTGCGCGCACAGCTCGAACAGCAGGTCACGCTGCACCGCGAGCAGGTCGCGCAAGCCCGCGAAGACCAGGCACGGCGCGAAGACCGTGAGAGGCGCGAGCAGTCCGTGCTGCGCGCCCTCGCCCCCGTCAGCGAAGCGCTCCACACCATGCAGCAGAAGGTCGTCGACCTCGAACGCGACCGGCATAGCCAGTTCGGGTCGCTCGCCGAACAGCTGCGACGCGCGCAGGAGTCCGATGAAGCCCTGCGAGTCACGACCGAGTCACTGGCTGGTGCGCTCCGCTCGGGAAGCACGCGCGGCGTGTGGGGCGAGACCCAGCTGCGGCGCGTGGTCGAGGCCGCGGGTCTCGCGCGGTACGTCGACTTCGACACGCAGGCCTCGATCACCTCGGATGCCGGCGCCGGCCGCCCCGACATGGTGATCCGGCTACCCGGAGAAAAGTCGCTCGCGGTCGACGCGAAGGTACCCCTCGATGCGTATCTCGAAGCAAGCGCGATCCCGTTCACCGCGGCGGGCGAAGAAGGTGCGCGTCGCCGGCAGCTCCTGGCAAAGCATGTCAAGGCCGTCCGCGCCCACATCGACGCGCTGGCCAAGAAGTCTTACTGGGCGGGTCTGACGTCGAGCCCGGAGTTCGTGGTGTGCTTCATCCCCAGTGAGTCCCTGCTGGCCGCCGCCCTCGAGGAAGACCCGTCGCTGCTGGACTATGCATTCGGAAAGCGTGTCGCGCTCGCCTCCCCGGTCAATCTCTGGGCCGTCCTGAAGACGGTCGCGTTCACGTGGACGCAGCAGGACGTCTCGGCAGAGGCGCGGCAGCTGTTCGACCTGGGCACGCAGCTCTACGAACGTCTGGGGGCACTCGCCGGTCACGCCGAGGACATGCGCCGTGCGATCGAGCGCACGGTCGAGAGCTACAACCGATTCGCGGGGTCGCTCGAGTCACGCGTGCTCGTGACCGCGCGGAAGTTTCCCGGAATCGATCAGACCAAGCTCGATGCGCTGGCGACGCCCGCGCCCATCGAGACATCTACGCGGCGTCTCACCGCAGAGGAACTGATCCTCCCCGGCGGCACGTCGGATCCACTGGCGAGCAACGGCTCAGAGCTCGGCGCAGATGTGGGGGAACTGCGGGAGCGCATCGGTCCAACCCCACAACTCTGACCATGAGTACGACGTGTCCGACGACGAGGCGGACCCGTTCGGCGAAGTGTCAGACGCCGCCCGGGATCAAGCTGAGGAGAGCGAGCACCCCGCCGGAGACGACGACGAAAGCGCCGACCATCCACCACGCACTGGGCTGATGATCCTCGGAGCGGCGCACGCGAAAGAACACGTCTTCGCGACGAGCGGGATCCACCGCGTCGGCGACGACAGCGAGCGCTCCGGTCCGCGGACTGGGGCCTGACACCTGTGCGGTCATTTCAGTCCCCTCGGTTGCGCGATCTCAAAAAGTTCGGCGTCTCCGTTGACACACACCTTCATTTTGCCAGATGACACGCCTTAGCGCTGCATCCGCCCTTGCATGTCACCCAAATGCAACACAGAGCGTCGAGGTCACAGCCACTTCGATACGAGGTGCTC
>JAHIOK010000365.1 GCA_018895315.1 Actinomycetota bacterium
ACAGTTCGGGCAGCACGCGCGAGATGACCCGACGGTTCTCCATCGCGTAGCCGAGGCCCGACGGCGCCTGCACGCGGTCGGCCAGCACGTGCCATTCACCGGCGGCGTCACGTCCGAGATCGGCCCCCGAAAGGATGAGCGGATGCGCGTCGAACCCGGTCGGGCGGGCGATCTGGCGCGCGTATCCGGCGTGACCGAAGATCACCGCGGCCGGAATGACGCCGTCGGCCAGCAGCCGCTGCTCCCCGTAGACGTCGGCGAGGAGGGCGTTGAGCAATTCGGCGCGCTGCGCGAGCCCGACTTCCAGGCGTGCCCAGGTGGCGGCATCCAGCACCAGCGGCATCGGATCGAGCTGCCATGGTTGCGAACCGGTCTCTGGATTGCCATACGTCACACCGTCGTCGGCGAGGAGACCGGTGATCTCTGCGTCGATGCGGTGCAGCTCGCCGGGGGTCAGTTCGACCGCGAGCGCCGCCATACCCTTCCAGGCCGAACGGAGTTCACCATCCGTGCCCACGACCTCGTCGAACCGCGCTGCCGGTCCCGATGAGGGATCGAAGGGCAGCGTCGGTTGCGCCAGCGAAGCGGCGTAGTCACGGAGGAGACTCACTCGACCGGAACCCTCCGCAGGTCGAGGGTGTGCGGGTAGTCCGGGCTGAAAGCACGACGCCCGGCCTCGCGAAGGGCGGCGACATCGATATGCCCGGCAGTGTGGCCGTGCGGTTCGAACCGGCTCGCGCGCCGCGCCTCGGCCTCGTTGGAGTTGATCGGCGGGTGATCGTAGGAGCGTCCGCCCGGGTGCACGACGTGATACGTGGCTCCGCCGATGCTCACTCCGGAGTCGGTGTCGACGACATCGAAGACCAGCGGGGCGTGCACAGGAATGGTCGGATGCAGCGCCGATGAGGGCTGCCACGCGCGGTATCGCACGCCGGCGTAATACTCGCCGGGCACTCCGGTGGGGGTCAAGGGCACCGGAACACTCTCGCACGTCACGAGGTGTCTGCGCGGATCGATGCCCCGCACCTTGACCTGAATGCGCTCGACCGACGAGTCCACGTAGCGCGCCGTTCCGCCAGCGGTGGCCTCTTCTCCGAGCACGTTCCACGGCTCGACGGCCTGCCGCAGCTCGAGTTCGATTCCGTCCTCCGCGCCGCCGGCGATGCGGGTCATCCCGATACGCGGGAAGCGGAATTCGGTGAAGGCGTCGAGCCATACCTTCTGGAAGGCGATGCCGTGCCCGCGCAGATCGGCGACCACCTCGTCGATGTCGGCCGACGTGCCCTGCGGCAGCAGGAAGTCCTCGTGCAGGCGTGTGCCCCACCGGATCAGGGGCGCCGAGATCGGCTTCTCCCACAGCATCGCCACGATGCTGCGCACCAGCAGCGCCTGCACCAGAGCGAGCTGCGGATGCGGCGGCATCTCGAATCCTCGGAGTTCGAGCAGCCCCAGCCGACCGCGGCTGGAGTCGGGGCTGTACAGCTTGTCGATGCAGAACTCGGCGCGGTGCGTGTTGCCGGTGAGGTCGGTGAGCAGGTGCCGGAGCGCCCGGTCGACGACCCACGGCAGCGACCTCTCGCCGAGGTCGGCTGCCGAATCGCTGAGCCGCCGCACCTCCTGCAGCGCGATCTCCATCTCGTAGACCGCCTCCGGGCGCCCCTCGTCGAACCGCGGCGCCTGGCTGGTCGGTCCGATGAAACGCCCCGAGAACAGGTACGAAAGGCTGGGATGCCGCTGCCAGTAGGTCACGAGGCTCGCGAGCAGATCGGGCCGGCGCAGGAGCGGCGAGTCGACCGGCTGTGCGCCGCCGAGCGTGATGTGGTTGCCTCCCCCTGTGCCGGTGTGCAGACCATCCAGATCGAACTTCTCGGTCGCGAGCCGGCTCTGCCTGGCCTGCTCGTAGAGCGTGAAGGTCAGGTCGCGCAGGTCGTGCCACGACGAGGTCGGCTGCACATTCACCTCGATCACGCCCGGGTCGGGGGTGACGATCAGCTGGGTGAGTCGCGCGTCCGGCGGCGGGCCGTAGCCCTCGAGCACGATGCGGCAGCCCACGCTGGTCGCTGCGGCCTCGATGAGCGCGAGCAGGGCGGCATACGCCTCGAACGTCGTGGTCGGCGGCAGGAAGACATGCACCTGACCCGCCCGTGCCTCGAACGCGAGCGCGGTCGTCGGCGCGTCCTCGGGGTCGACGATGCTCACCTGCGGAATGCCGGCCTGCAGCGGCGGACCTGCTTCGAGGTACGACGGCTCGCCGGGGTGCTCGGGGTCTTTCCACGAGATCGAGTCGAGCGGCAGCCGGAGTCCAACGGCGCTCGTCCCCGGGCGCAGCACGAGCCGACCGCGCCGGAAGGTCCAGGCGGGACTGGTCCATTCCTCCTGGGTCGTGATCGGCAGCACCCAGCCGCTCGGAGGGACGCCGGCGTCCAGCCCGGCGACGTCTTCCGCACCGGGTTCGTCGGCGCCGGGGCGCGGTCCTGCGGGCTCGCGGAGTGCATTCGTGAGGGCCGCGAGCGGGTCTTCGTGGGCCGGCAGCACCTGCTCGCCGGGAAGTCCGAGCAGGCGTGCGACAGCCTGGGCGAGCGCTTCGGCGTGGGCCGCGGCATCCGGATCTTCGTCGTCGCTCCAGGGATCGGCGAACAGCGCGGGATCACTCCACAGCGGAACACCGTCGGTGCGCCACTGCAACGCGATGTTCCAGCGCGGCAGCGGTTCGCCCGGATACCACTTGCCCTCACCACGGTGCACGATGCCGCCGAACGCGTAGGTGGCCCGCAGTCGTTCGGCGAGGTCGTCGGCGAGTTCGCGCTTGTGCTCGCCGTCGGCATCGGTGTTCCACTCGGCGCTGGTCGCGTCGTCCAGGGCGAC
>JAHIOK010000366.1 GCA_018895315.1 Actinomycetota bacterium
ATCTGTCATGATCGGAACTCCCAGGATCATCAGGCGAACCTTGCCGGCCGCATCGAACGGCCGTCGGAGCATCGGTAGGGCGGGTGGGACTTGAACCCACGGATCGTCGGGTTATGAGCCCGCTGCCTTAACCAGCTTGGCCACCGCCCCCTGCAGAAAGAGCTTACCGAGATCGCACGGATGCCGGTGGATCAGGCCTTCGCGTCGCGGTCGCTCCCGCGGATGAACGGCAGCTCCTTGCTGTCGGCGACGACCTGAGGGTGATCCCGTGCCAGCGTGATCACGCCGTAGATCGCGATCAGCCCGGCCACGGCGAAGCCGGCGAGCGCCCATACTCCGGCGGTTGCGGCCTCCTGCAGGATGACCAGGCCGATCAGCACCGCGACCATCGGGTCGACCACCGTCAGACCAGCGATGACGAGGTCGGGCGGGCCGACGCTGTAGGCGGTCTGGACGAAGTAGGCACCGAGCGCAACACCGGCGATCAGACCGATCAGGCACAGCAGGGTGAGCCACTCGAAATCGCCCGACTGGATGCGCTTGATGACGACCTTGGCGAGCGTCGCCACGAAGCCGTAGATCACACCGGAGGCGACGATGTAGAAAAGCGGGTGTGCGCTCTTGCGCAGCCACAGCCACAACCCGATCATCACGGCGAGCACGACCACGAGCAGGCCCAGGATGATCACGAGATCGCGCTCGGAGATGGCCTGCTCGGTCGCGACGAAGGCGGCGATCGTCACGAAGATGAAGATGCCGCCGATGCACGCGACGATCGACCTGATCGACTTGCGCGTCGGCTTCACGCCCGATATCCGCGCATTCAGCAGAGTCGTGATCACGAGCGAGACTGCGCCCAGCGGCTGCACCAGGATCAGCGGCGCGAAGGTCAGAGCCCCGAGCTGACAGACGATCGCGACCGCGAGCATTCCGGTGCCGATGACCCACGACGGCCGCGTCAACAGGCTCGTCAGCTGCTTCATCGAAAGCCCGGTGTTGCCGGAGAGCCCGCTCAAGCTCTCGACCTTCGTGACGCCACGATGCTGATACTGCGCACCGAACGACATGAAGACCGCCCCCAGCAGCGCCAGCGGAATTCCGATCAGAATCGCGGGGTCCTGGAAGACGCCGACCAGATGGTCGGTCACATTCACCGTCGGAATACCCAGGGCTGTCACTCTTCGACATTAGCCGTCCCTCCCGCTGGGTAGGCTCAATGGCGTGGCTGTTCTCCCGATCCGAATCATGGGCGATCCCGTCCTCCATGCTCCTGCCGACCGTGTCGAGGAGATCACCGACGACGTGCGTCGACTGGTGGCCGACATGTTCGAGACGATGGATGCCGCACCCGGGGTCGGTCTCGCGGCTCCCCAGGTGGGGGTCGCCCTGCGGCTGTTCACCTACAGCTACCACGATGACGACGACCTCCCGTGGCGCGGTGTCATCATCAACCCGGAGCTGTGGATGCGCCCTCTCGTGCCGGGTGCACCCGACCCGGAAGACGAAGCCGAAGGCTGTCTCTCGTTTCCGGGCGAGCGGTTCCCGTTGCGTCGCTCGGACGCCGTCCTCGTGACCGGCACCGACCTGGAGGGCGAACCCGTCCGCCTCGAAGTCGATGGATGGCGCGCTCGCATCCTGCAACACGAGTTCGACCACCTCGACGGCACGCTCTATATCGACCGGCTCGACGACGGCGAGTGGAAGACCGTGCAGAAGATCGCGCGCAAGCGCGGCTGGGGGCGCCCCGGCTCGTCCTGGATGCCGGGAATCGACGATATCGACGCGTAAGGGTCGGCGGGCCGGTCAGCGCGCGTAGGACTGCGCGAGACGCGCGAACCCTTCGTCGAGGCTCACGGCAGGCCGCCACTGCAGGTCGCTTCGAGTACGGCGCTGGTCGAACCAGTGCGCCGTCGAGAGCTGCTCCGCGAGGAACCGCGTCATCGGGGGTTCATCGGCGCCCGGACGTATCGCCCAGACCGCCTCGACTGCCGCGCCCGCCGTCCGCGCGAGCCCCGCGGGTACCCGGTGGACCGGCGGTCGGACTCCGGCGGCACGGCAGATGTCGGCGAGGAGCTCGGCGATCGGCCGCGGTTCACCGTTCGTGACCGCATAGGCATTGCCGTGCACGGCATCGGCACGCTCGAACGCGGCGGCGATCGCCGAGGCCGCGTTGTCGACGTATGTGGTGTCGATGAGCGCAGCACCCGAGCCGAGCAGCGGCAAGCGACCAACGCGCGCGCGATCGACGATCCGCGCGATCAGCTGGGTGTCCCCCGGCCCCCAGACCAGATGAGGGCGCACCGCAACGACAGCGAAGCCAGGAGCATCGGCGCCGAGCGCGAGCAGCTCCGCCTCCGCTTTCGTGCGGGCATAGTCCCCGCGAGCCCTCACCGGATCCGCAGCTTCCGCATCGCTGCCGACGATCGACAGCCCGGAGTGCGCGACCGAGGGCGAAGAGACGAAGACGAACTTCGTCGCGCCCGCCTCCTTCGCCGCGGCGAGAAGCCTCCGAGTTCCGCCGATATTGATCGCGTCGAAGTCCGCCGCCGAACCCGCCAGTGAGACCTTTGCCGCGAGATGGACGACTCCCTCCATGCCTGCGGTGGCCGCCGCGACAGCCGCAGGAGCGGTGATCGAGCCGAGGACGTCGTCGGCACCCGCAATCCCGGCGCGGCGCCGCTGGAAACACCGGACGTCGTGACCGGCATCGAGCAAGGCTCGAGCGACCGCGCCGCCGAGGAGTCCGCTGGCCCCGGTGACCAGAACTCTCACGGCGCCGTCATCCGGTCTCCGGAGAGCACGTCCTCGGCCCAGCGGGAGAGGCGGGTTCGCTCGATCTTGGAGTTGTGGCGGATGCCGGTAGGAAGAACCGCGACCACGAGCACCGCGGCGAGCGGCAGACCGGCGGCAGCACGCACCCGTGCGGTGAGTTCCGCACTGGCCAGGCCC
>JAHIOK010000367.1 GCA_018895315.1 Actinomycetota bacterium
AGCCCTACTTCTTGACGCTGCGCGCGGCGCTCGTGCAGGCGGCACCCGAGGGCGTCTCCGAACCACGCGTCGTGGTGCTCTCCCCTGGTACGCACTCCGAGACGGCCTTCGATCAGGCGTTCCTCGCCACCGCGCTGGGTTTCCCGCTCGTTCAGGGGGGTGACCTCGTCGTGCGCGACGGCTTCGTCTGGATGAAGCCGGCAGGCTTCCCGCAACACGACCCGGTGGAGCGCGTCGACGTGATCCTCCGCCGCGTGGACGCCGACTGGTGCGATCCACTCGAACTGCGCCGCGGCTCGCAGCTGGGTGTGGCGGGGCTGACCGAGGCCGTCCGCCGCGGGAACGTTCGATTGGTGAACGGCCTGGGCGCGGGAGTGCTGGAGAACCCGGCGCTGATGCCGTATATGGCGGCCGTCTGCGAGCGCCTGCTCGGTGAGCAGCTGCGGCTGCCCTCGGTGCCGACTCTCTGGTGCGGCGATGCCGAGTCGCGCGCCGTGGTGCTCGCGACCCTGCGCACGGACCCCGAATCGATGATCATCCGCACGATTGACGGCCGCGCCGCCGACCTCGACATTCTGACCGTCGATGAGGTGCGCGCCCGTATCCTCGCTGAACCGCATCGTTTCGTCGGCCAAGAGACGCTGCCGCTCTCGCAGGCTCCCGCCTGGCGCGCGGCCGGGCGCACGAATGGCGCGGTCACGCCCTACCCGCTGACCCTGCGCACCTTCACGGTGCAGAACGGGACGGCCTACCGTCCGCTCGTCGGCGGTCTGGCCACGCTGAAAGACGGCGCACACACGGCGCCGAGCACGAAAGACGTCTGGGTTCTCAAAGCGGCACCGATCGATCCCGACCAGGGAGTCGTCGATATCGCGCCTCGCGCCGTCGTCCGTGCGGTGCCGGTGCTGGCGCCCCGGGCCGTCGAGGACATGTTCTGGGTGGGCAGATACGCGGAGCGCGCCGAGGATCTCCTGCGGCTGGTCATCACGGCACGCGAGTACGCCGAAGAGCTCGACTACACCGGGCTCTCGCAGGGCGGCGAAGCCCTGCAAGCGCTCATCGGAGCGCTGCAGCGGCTGTGCGGTCAGCGCTGGCTCGAACCCGAGGTGGAACTGCGCTCGCTCCTGCTCGATGCCGACCGTGCCGGCTCCGCCGCACATTCGCTGGAGCGGCTGCGCACGGCGCTGGAGGGTGTGCGCGATCAGCTCTCCGGAGACGTGTGGCGGGCGTTCGGCATCACAGATCGAGCCAAGCGCGCCTTGAACGCTTCGACGCGTTCGCCGATGATCGCAGAATCTGCGGGCCGGATGCTGAGCGGCATCCTGTCGCTGCAGGGTGTGACGGCGAACATGATGCGTGACGATGGCTGGCACGCGATCGAGCTCGGCCGATACCTGGAGCGCGCGTTGCAGGTGTGCACGCTGCTCTCGGCTACCACGACGCGCTCTCGCGGCTCGGGGGTCGACAGGGCCGTGCTCGGCGGCGTGTTGATGGCCGCGGAAAGCGCGGTGACCCATCGTCGGCGCTACCGCGGCACCGTGCGAGTGCAGGGTGTGCTGGAGCTGATGATCACCGACCCCGAAAACCCGCGCTCGGTGGCGTTCGCGCTGGAACGGGTGCGGGTGCACCTGCTCGAGCTCAATGGCTCGACGGGGTCCACGCGCCCTGAGCGGCTGGTCGAGCATCTCGCCGATGCGCTGGTGACAGCCGATATGGCCGCCCTGGGCTCGCGTGCCGAGGGCTCACGCCCCCAGCTTGACGACTTTCTCGCCGAAGTGCGCGCGCAACTGCAGCTCATCGGCGATGCCATCGTCCAGGTGCATTTCGAGGGCGGTCCGCAGCCACAGCAGCTCTCGTCGCTCTCGCTCACTGAAGTCACCGGGATGGCATCGTGAAGTACCGTGTCGCTCACCGCACCGCCTACACCTACGACGCCGATGTCGAGAACAGCCTTGGTCTCTTCCACCTGATGCCGCGGGACCTGCCGTGGCAGCAGGTCGCCTACCGCCGCGTCGCGGTCGATCCGCTGCCCGGGGACCTGACCGAAGACGTGGACTGCTACGGCAACTCGGTGTCGTACTTCCACCTGATGTCGCCGCACATGCTCCTCACCATCGACGCGGAGAGCGAAGTCACGGTCTTGCCGACGGTGTACGACGCGGACGCCCTCGCGCAACCATGGGAGAACGCGCGCCCCATGCTCAACACCGAGGCGCCCGGCGCATGGGCGGCGACCGAGTTCGCGATCGAATCGCCGCACGCGCGCCACGATGACCAGACGTGGGCGTATGCGGCGGCATCCCTCGTTCCCGGCCGACCCATCGGCGAGGTGATCACCGACCTGATGCACCGGATCAAGACCGATTTCGACTACGACAAGACGGCGACCACCGTGACAAGCACCGTCGCCGACGTGATGGCCGCACGCGCCGGAGTATGCCAGGACTTCGCCCATCTCGCGCTCGCGTGTCTGCGCAGCCACGGCATCGCCGCACGCTATGTCAGCGGATATCTTGCGACGACGCCGCCACCGGGCAAGCCCCGTATGGTCGGTGCCGACGCATCCCACGCGTGGGTGTCGGTGTGGCTGCCGGGTACCGACCTGTGGCTGGCGTTCGACCCCACGAACGATCAGTTCCCGGCCGACAGGCATGTCACCGTGGCCTGGGGGCGCGATTACGGGGACGTGACCCCGGTGAAAGGCGTGATCTACACCGAGGCGAAGAAGTCCACGCTGCGGGTGTCGGTCGACGTTGCACCACTCGAGGAGTATTCGCAAGCCTGACTCCGTCACTCACCCGGTGTGCCAGCCTTACCGGGTGAAGGCTTTCCGGTGTCGTATCTGCAGCAACCCTCTGTTCTTCGAGAACTCCATCTGCGTCTCGTGCGGCACTGGTCTCGGCTACTCCCGCGCCGAGCGCGAGATCGTTCCCGTCGATCTCGCCGGCCGCTACGTCGATTCCGCGGGACTGATCTGGCACGTCTGCCGCAACCTCAATCTCTCGGGCTGCACGTGGCTCGCCGCGCTCGATGGGGGGCAGTGCTTCAGCTGCTCACTGACGCGCACACGACCGAACGACGAGGATGCCGCGGGCGTGGAGAACTTTCCGGTGGCCGAACGTGCGAAGCGGCACGTCATCGCCGAACTCGACGCGCTCGGATTCTCCCTGGTGGGCAGGGATGTCTCCCTCGGAGGAGACCCCGTCAACGGCCTCGCATTCGACCTGCTCTCGAGCACCGACCGCAACGTCGTCATCGGGCACGATGACGGCATCATCACGATCGATCTCGCCGAGGGGGATCCGGCCTATCGGGAACGCCTCCGTGATGAGCTCGACGAGCCCTATCGCACAATGCTCGGGCACTTCCGCCACGAGATCGGGCACTACATCGAGTGGCAGCACGTGGAGATCCCGGGCAATGCCGACGTGATCGCGCGGTGCCGTGCACTGTTCGGCGACGAGCGCACCGACTACCAGGCCGCGATCGACCGGCACTATGCGGAGGGTCCGCCCGAGGGCTGGCGGCAGGCCTTCATCACCAACTACGCCACGATGCATCCCTACGAGGACTTCGCGGAGACGTGGGCGCACTACCTCCACATCTGCGACACGGTCGACACGGCATCCGAGTTCGGGCTGACCGCGGTGGCGGGCGTCGGGGCCTTCTCGCACTTCCGCGACCTCGTGACGGGCGTGTGGATTCCGCTGTCCACTGCGCTGAACATGATCAACCGGTCGATGGGCAAAGACGACCTCTACCCCTTCGTGATCCCCGTGCCGGTGCTCGACAAGCTCGAATTCGTCGCATCGCTGCGCCCTGTCGCCTGACCGCTGCCAGACCGCTGCCACCCGGGCGGGGCTGAGGCGAGGCATCCCGCCCGGTTCGGGTGAGGAGAATCGGCGGGGATGAGGATGTTTGGGCCAACAAAGTCCTCCTCTAGGCCGAACCTCCTCGCGTCGCGGTGCGGCAGGCGAGGCTCGTCAGGATGCCCCGGGGCCGACCGGGGCCGATACTTACTTCATGGACCCTGTCGCCACGATCGCGTGGATCGTCGCCTTCGTGCTCGCAACGGTCATCGTCACGGGGCTCGTGGGCCGCATCGGGTTCTCCGCCCCGGTCGCACTGGTCGCCGTCGGCGGGGTCGCCTCGTTCATCCCCGGCATTCCGCAGGTGCAGGTCGAGCCCGACCTGATCCTCTACGCGATCC
>JAHIOK010000368.1 GCA_018895315.1 Actinomycetota bacterium
CGATACTCGGCATTGACCGGCGCCGACCAGTCGGCGTACGCCCGGGTGAGCACGAGGGTGCCGAAGGAGGCCGCATAGTCGATGATCGCGCCGACGTCGATCGTGGCGGCGGCCAGACGCTCGGCGATCTCCTTGTCGGTCGCGTCCTGGGCGATCCGCTGGCGATCGCGAGAGTAGGAATTGCGGCCATGCACCCGGTCGTACCAGGACATGACGATGTTGTCGAAGTCGAGATACACCGCGACGCGAGCATTCTGAATGTCTGCCATGTCACTCCTCCCCGGCGTAATGTACGCCGATCTGGCTGCGGATCTCGTCCATGGCCGCCATGATCGCGACCGTCTCGTCGAGCGGAAGGATGTCGCTGTCGCGCTCTCCCGCGGCGATGAGGCGTTCGGCGGCGAGGGCCTGGTACTGCATCCCGCGGCCCTCGATGTGCGAGTCGAACGATTCGATGACCGTGCCATCGGGTGCGGTCAATCGGAACGACGTCGCGTTGTACCAGACGCGGTCGATGTCGATACGGGCATCGGTGCCGACGATGTGCGCGGTGTTCGGTCCTGCCGCACGAGAGGAAGACAGCGTCGTGGAGAGCGCACCGCCGGCGTGGGTGAAGATCGTCGCTACCTCGGTGTCAGCCCCGGTCTCACCGAGCCGCGCGGTCGCGGTGACGGTCGTCGGGGCGCCCAGGATGTCCCAGACGAACGAGACCGGGTAGATGCCCAGATCGAGCAGTGCGCCGCCACCGAGCTCGAGCGCGTTGAGGCGGTGCGCAGGGTCGGCGGAGATCTGCTGCGTGTGATCGGCGAAGACGGTTCTGATCTCACCGAGTGCTCCCGAGGCGACGAGCTCACGGATGCGGATCATGTGCGGCAGGTAGCGCGTCCACATGGCCTCCATGGCGAGCAGCCCGTGTGCCGCCGCAGCGTCGCGCACGGACGCGGCTTCGGCTCCGGTGAGGGTGAACGGCTTCTCGACCAGAACGTGGGTGCCGTTCTCCAAGGCCAGGAGTGCGTTGGCCGCGTGTGCGGGATGCGGCGTCGCGATGTACACGATGTCGACGTCGGGATCGGCGACGAGTTCTTCATACGAGCCATAGGCGCGGGGGATGCCGTACTCGTCGGCGAAACGCTGCGCGGATTCCAGCCGGCGAGAACCGACTGCCGTGACGGTGAGCCCCGCCGTCTGCAGATCTTTTGTGAACGTGTGGGCGATGCCGCCCGTGGCAAGGATTCCCCATCGGAGACCGGTCATCCTCCGAGCGTAGCCGGGACCGTCCCTCGGTTACGCTCGTGGCGTGGCTTCCCCGGTCGAACGATTCCAAGAGCTCCTGCGCATCGCCACCGTCTCGCACGCCGATGAGGCGAATATCGACTGGCACCGATTCGACGAGTTCACCAGCGCCCTGACGCGGCTCTATCCCCGCCTCCACGAGAAGCTGGCGCGCGAAGTCATCGCGGAGCACTCCCTCCTCTACCGCTGGACCGGCACCGGTGCGGGTGATCCGCTCGTGCTCATGGCGCATTTCGACGTCGTGCCGGTGGTGGATACCGAGTGGGAGTATCCACCGTTCGGCGCCGAGATCGTCGGGGTGGATGCCCATGCCGAGATCCACGCACGCGGCGCGATCGATGACAAGGGATCGCTCGTCGCGATCATGGAGGCCGTCGAGCAACTGGTCGGCGAGGGCTTTCAGCCCGCGACCGACGTCTACCTCTCCTTCGGGCACAACGAGGAGACGGCCGGAGGAGGAGCCCGGGCGATCGTCGAGACGCTACGTCAGAGGGGTGTTCGCCCCGCTCTGGTGCTCGATGAAGGGGGAGCGGTCGTGGATGCGGTCATCCCGGGCGTGAGCAGGCCCATGGCGATGGTCGGCGTTGCAGAACGCGGCGTGATGACCGTGCTCCTGACCGTGCGCGAGGACGGCGGGCACGCGTCGACGCCGCCGGCTATGCCGGCGACGGCCCGCCTCGCGCGCGCGATCGACCGGCTGCGGCGGCATCCGTTCCCGTGTCGGATCGCACCTCCCGTGCGCGCGATGTTCACGACCATCGCCCCGCACGCTCCGCAGCCGCTGCGCGCCCTGTTCTCGCACGTGGGCCTGACCGGTCCCCTCCTGGCGACGGTGCTCCCGCGGTTCGGTCCCGAGATGAACGCGCTCGTACGTACCACTGCGGTCGCGACCGAGCTCGCGGGGGCGCCCGGGGAGAACGTGCTGGCGACGACCGCGCGCGCCGCGATCAACATCCGACTGCTGACCGGGGACACCGTCGCGGGCGTCGAGAAGCGCGTCGGCCGGATCATCGCCGACGCACGTGTCGAGCTGGAGGTGCGTCACGGCTCGGACCCATCGCCGGCGTCTCCGTGGCGCGGGCAGGCGTGGCGGCGCATAGCGACCGCGGTGGCTGCCTCCCTCGGCGACGAGATCGTCACGACGCCCTATCTGCAGCTGGGAGCCAGCGACAGCCGGTGGTTCACCGAGATCAGCGATCACGTCTACCGGTTCACGCCGTTCCACCTCACGCGCGCCGAGCGCGACGCCCTGCATTCGCACAACGAGCGCATCCGCGTCGAGGTCTGGCTGCGGGGCATCGACTTCTACCGGATGCTCCTCGCCGCGCACTGAGCACTCCGCTATCCTCGTGATGTGACCGGTAACATCAACGCCATCGACGACGTCCGCGCGCACGTATCTGCGCTTCACGCCGAGCTCGTGCGCTACGGGCTCATCGTCTGGACCGGCGGGAACGTCTCCGGCCGAGTTCCCGGTGAAGATCTCTTCGTGATCAAGCCGTCGGGTGTCTCGTACGACGATCTGACCCCCGAGAAGATGATCCTGTGCGACCTCGACGGGGTCGTTGTCGCCGGCAGCCCCGGGA
>JAHIOK010000369.1 GCA_018895315.1 Actinomycetota bacterium
CCGGCGCGCTCGCCTACGTCGTCAAGCCGTTCACCCCGAACGATCTGCTGCCCGCGATCGAGATCGCGCTGGCCCGCTACGACCAGATCATCACTCTCGAAGCAGAAGTCGCCGACATGGTCGAGCGCTTCGAGACGCGCAAGCTCGTCGATCGCGCCAAGGGGCTTCTCAACGAGAAGATGGGTCTGACCGAACCAGAAGCATTCCGCTGGATCCAGAAGGCCTCGATGGATCGCCGCTTGACGATGCAGGACGTCGCGAAGGCGATCATCGAGCAGCTCGCGCCGAAGAAGGCCTGAGCCGAACGCGATCGGGACGCCGCGACATCCCGATCGATCAGCGCGGCGTGACGTCTTTGATGAGGTTCGTGATGCGGACCGTCGAGCACCGTCGACCCTGATCGTCGCTCACCACGATCTCGTGGACGGTCATGCTGCGCCCGAGATGGATCGGCGTGCACACGCCCGTGACCAGCCCGGCCACCGCAGACCGGGTGTGCGTGGCATTGATGTCGACTCCGACGGCGAGGCGCCCCGGTCCTGCGTGCAGGTTCGCTGCCATCGAACCGAGTGACTCGGCGAGCACGACGTAGGCGCCTCCGTGCATGAGCCCGACGGGCTGGGTATTGCCTTCGACGGGCATCGTGGCGATCGAGCGTTCGATCGTGAACTCGACGAACTTCATGCCCATCTTCTCGGCGAGCGCGCCGGAACCTCGGCGGGCGGCCCACTCCATTCCGTTGACATCGGGGGGAGTGTTCTCTGCCATGACTCGCCTTCGGATCGGGGGAGAAGCGGTGTCGTCCCCCGTGGCTAGGCTGTCAGGGTGACGGACTCCGAAAAGCCTATCCTGCTCGTCGTCGACGGTCATTCGCTGGCGTACCGGGCGTTCTTCGCCCTCCCGGTCGACAACTTCTCGACGAAAGACGGACAGCACACCAACGCCGTTTACGGGTTCCTGTCGATGCTCGTCAACCTCATCAAGGCCGAGAAGCCGACCCACATGGCTGTCGCGTTCGACACGTCACGCGTCTCGTTCCGTACCGAGCAGTACACGGAGTACAAGGCGAACCGCTCCGAGTCGCCGAGTGAGTTCAAAGGGCAGATCCCGCTCCTTCAGGAATGCCTGGCCGCCATGAGCATCACGGTCCTGCAGAAAGAGGGCGTCGAGGCCGACGACATCCTGGCGACCCTCGCGTCCGAGGGCTCCGCGGCGGGATACGACGTCTTGGTCTGCTCGGGCGACCGCGACACCATCCAACTCGTGAACGAGCAGGTCACCCTGCTGTACCCGAACGTGCAGGGCGTGTCGCAGCTCAAGCGCTACGACCCTGCCGCCGTGCGCGAGCGCTACGGCGTCGAGCCACACCAGTACCCCGAGATCGCCGCGCTCGTCGGTGAGACGAGCGACAACCTCCCCGGTGTGCCGAAGGTCGGCGAGAAGACCGCCGTCAAGTGGCTCACGCAGTACGGCACCCTCGACGATCTGCTCGCGAATGCCGACAAGGTGACGGGCGTCGTCGGCAACAACCTTCGCGAGCATCTCGACGACGTCCGTCGCAACCGTTCACTGAACCGGCTGCTCACCGATGTCGAGCTCCCCGTGACCCCGCAAGAACTCGAGGTCCGGCCGATGGATGCGCAGGCGGTGCGCGACATCTTCTCCCGTCTCGAGTTCCGTACACTCCTCCCACGCGTCTTCGAAGCCGCGGGCATCGACGAAGCCATGGCGCCCACGTCAGCCGAGCCGACGGTGGTGGCACCCGCGGTGACAGAACCAGAGCCGGCGCAGCTCGCGGAGTGGCTCGACGCAGCCACGGCCGAAGTCGGTGTGACCCTCGCGATCGAGAACGGTCGGCCGCGCCGCATCGGCTTCGCGACCGTGGATGCCGTCGTCGAGGTCTCCTGGTCGGACGAGGTGGCCTCGGCCATCGGGCCGTGGCTCGCCTCCGAAGAACCGAAGGTCTTCTCCGACGCCAAGCCGCAGATCAAGGCTCTGCGCCGCGCCGGCGCCGTCGTGTCGGGCCTCGCCTTCGACACGATCGTCACCGGTTGGCTCCTGCGTCCGAGCTTCCCCGACAAGACCCTCGCCGACCTCGTCGATCGCTATCTCGGCGAGAAGCTGCCCGAGGCCGACCCGTCGCAGCTCGTGCCCGAAACCGAGGGAGCCACGCCCGGGCAGCTGTCATGGTTCACACTGCGCGTGGCCGATGCGCTGCGCGTCGAGATGCCGGCGAGCGTCGCATCGGTGCTGCGCGACATCGAGCTGCCCACCCTGACAGCCCTGGCCGAGATGGAACTCGCCGGAGTCGCGGTTTCCCACGAGAAGCTGTCTACGTTCTCTGGAGAGTTGGCCTCCCGCGCCGAAGCGATCGCCCAAGACGCTTTCGCCGCAATCGGGCGCGAAGTGAACCTCGGTTCTCCGAAGCAACTCCAGGACGTGTTGTTCGAGCAGCTC
>JAHIOK010000370.1 GCA_018895315.1 Actinomycetota bacterium
ACCACGCTCTGGGCGCACATCATGAACGATCGCGAGAACTGGCGCAACGCAGAGCGTTCGGTCGCTGAGCGCGCGACCTACACACTCGGCCGCATGATCGCGCAGGGCGCGACCCGCGTCCGCAGCCACGCGCAAGTGGATGCCGACAGCGGGCTCGAGAAGCTCGAGGGCGTGCTCGCGGCCCGCGACGCGCACCGCGAACGCGCGCACGTCGAGATCGTGGCGTTCCCCCAGGTCGGCATCCATCTCGAGGACGGCGTACCCGATCTGCTGGATGAAGCCCTGCGCAACGGGGCCGACCTCATCGGAGGCCTCGACCCGTGCGCCATCGATCGCGATCCCCGCCGCCACCTCGACACCGTCTTCGATCTGGCTGAGCGACACCACGTCGGCGTCGACATCCATCTGCACGAGGGCGGCTCACTCGGACTGTTCTCCCTCGATCTCATCATCGAGCGCACCCGCGCTCTCGGCATGCAGGGCCGGGTCACGGTGTCGCACGCGTTCTCGCTGGCATCTGCGCTTCCCGGCGTGGCGCCCGCAATCGAACAGGTCGCCGAGCTCGACATCGCGCTGACGACCGTGGCACCCAAGGGGTCACTCACCGCCCCGCTCGATCTTCCGCTTCAGCCGCTCCTCGCCGCCGACGTGCGCGTGGGGCTCGGCATGGACGGCCAGCGTGACTACTGGTCGCCGTGGGGCAATGGCGACATGCTCGAGCGGGCATGGATGCTGGCGTTCACACAGGGCTATTCCCGTGACGACCTCGTCGAATCCGCCCTGGCGGTCGCCACGTGGGGCGGCGCGTCCGTCATCGACGGAAGCCTGCGGAGGCTGGCCGCCGACGGTCGGCCCGGTGTGGCCATCGGCGATCCCGGCGAGCTGGTCATCCTGCGCGGCGAAACCCCCACCTCCGCGGTCATGGATCGACACCCGGACCGAATCGTCATCCACGACGGCCGTGTGGTCGCCAGCGGCGGTGACCTCCGATGACGCGAACGGCGACGATCCTGGTCGTCAACTGCAACACGGACGAGCGGATGACGCAGGCGATTGCGGCGATCGCCAGCGATGCCGCATCCGAGGGGACCCGCATCGTCGCCATCGAGCCGCGATGGGGGCCCTCGTCGGCCGAGGGGTATCTCGAGAGCTACGCGACGGCGGTCGCCACGATCGATGCCGTCCTGTCGTACGACGGCGCCTTCGATGCCGTCGTCATGGCCGGTTTCGGCGAGCACGGACGCGAGGGAATGCGACAGGCCGTGCGCCAGCCGGTCGTCGACATCACCGAGGCCGCGGCCTTTCTGGCGTGCTTCGTGGGTCACAGGTACGGGGTCGTCACGACGGTCTCCTCCGCGATCGCGGGCATCGAGGACAGCCTGCGCTCGGCCGGTGTACTCGATCGTTGCGCTGCGATCGCCGCGAGCGATGTCGCGGTGTCGCACATCGCCGACGACGTGCACGCCACAGCCGCTGTACTCGAAGTGACCGCGCGAGACGTGTTGGCCCGCGGTGCAGACGTCATCGTGCTCGGATGCGCGGGCTTCGCGGGGCTCGATCGCGTGCTCGAAGACCGGCTGGGCGTTCCCGTGCTCGACGGAGTAGCGGGAGCCGTGGCCATCGCAGAGTCTTTGGTGCGCCTCGGCAAGTCGACGAGCACCGCGGGGCCGTTCGCCCCGCCCAGCGCCGCGAAGCCGTGGCGCGGCCCGCGTCTCGGTGACACCGCGGAGGCCTCTCCTGTGCGTGATCGGGTCGACTCTTCGGCCTGATGGATGCCGGGGCTATAGTCGGATCGAGGGGTCGGCGCGGGCTCCCACAGCTACCCGGAGGCTGCATCCCATGACCTACTTCGACGGCATCGTCGCCCGCCTCGTCGACACCCCCCGGCTGAGCGTCAACGTGCTCGTGCGCGAGAGCGACGACGCAGCGACGCCACCCGAACGCACCGTGGTGTTCGTGCACGGGAACGTCTCGTCCGCGGCGTTCTGGCAGGAGATCATGCAGGATCTCCCCAGCGACGTGCGCGCGATCGCCGTCGACCTGCGCGGCTTCGGCGGCTCAGAGCACGCTCCGGTCGATGCGACCCGCGGGCTCCGCGACTACAGCGACGATGTATACGCGACCCTCGACGCGCTCGGCATCCCGACCGCCCACCTCGTCGGGTGGTCGATGGGCGGCGGCGTTGTCATGCAGTACGTGCTCGATCACCCTGTGCTCAGCCTCACTCTGCAGGCGCCGGTGTCGCCGTACGGCTTCGGCGGCACACGGCGCGACGGCTCGCGGGTGACCGACGATGACGCCGGATGCGGCGGCGGCGGCGCGAACCCCGACTTCGTGCACCGGCTCGAGACCCATGACACGACGGACGAGGCGCAGACCTCGCCGCGTAGCGTCTTCCGCGCGGGCTACGTCGCCGCGGGCTATACGACAGAGCACGAGGATGCCTGGGTCGAGTCGATGCTCACGACCTCGACCGCGACCGGCAACTACCCCGGTGACGGAGTAGCCAGCGAGAACTGGCCGGGCTTCGCTGCAGGCACCGCGGGCGTGCTCAACACCATGGCTCCGAAGTACCTCGACACCTCGGGAATCGTCGACCTCGATCCGAAGCCGCCGATCCTCTGGATCCACGGCACCGCCGATGCGATCGTCTCTGACACCTCGTTCTACGACCTCAACTACCTCGGCCAGCTCGGCATCGTCCCGGGATGGCCAGGGGAAGATCTCGCCCCCGCACAGGAGATGGTCTCGCAGACCCGCGACGTGCTCGGCGTCTACGCCGCCGCCGGCGGTGACGTCGCCGAACTCGCTCTGGAGGGCGTGGGCCACGCACCGCACCTGGAGCGCCCCACCGAGTTCCGCCAGGCTCTGCTGCAGAGGATCGGCTACGTCGGCTACGCCCAGGACCCCGCGCCGCCCACCGAGGCGATCATCATCCGCTCCGCCGACTGACCGAGCGCGGTGCCGCGACCTCCCTAGACTCGTCAGCATGAGTGCATCGGGCGGCAACAAGGCAATCATCGCGGCGTTCATCGCGAACATGGGAATCGCGCTGGCGAAGTTCGTCGCGTGGTTCTTCTCCGGTTCCGCGTCGATGCTCGCCGAGGCGATCCACTCCGTCGCCGATAGCGGCAACCAGCTGCTGCTCCTTCTCGGCGGACGCAAGGCCAAGAAGAAGGCCGACAGCGAGCATCCGTTCGGATACGGTCGCGAACGGTACGTCTATGCCTTCGTCGTCTCGATCATCCTGTTCTCGGTCGGTGG
>JAHIOK010000371.1 GCA_018895315.1 Actinomycetota bacterium
GGCGCCCGTACTAACCGGGTTCTCAGATGAGACCTCGCGTCGAGAGTTTTGCACCAACGTGCTCGACTCCGTGACGGCCGACGAACCTGACGCGATCGTCTCGCCATATTTCTACGCGGCCGAGAACGAGCAGAGCTGGCTCACCGAATCCGTGGCCTGCGCAGGACTGACGGAGGCGCTCCTTACTCAGCGCGGGCAGGTGACCTCGATGTGGCTTGGTGTCGCCGTGCACTCCAGCTGGCTCGCCAATGAGAGGCAGCGCGATCTCCTACTGACGGCCCTCACGGCTCGGCAGTGGCGAGGCGTCCACCTGTTGCTGAGTACTACACAGGCGCCGTTCGGACCGCTCGGCGATGTCGACACGCTGCGTGGCCTTCGCGATCTCATCGCCGTACTCCGGGAAGCCGGAACGCCGGTGATCGTCGGACGACGAGCGAGTAGCGGACTGTTGCTCCTTGCTCTCGGAGCGGAAGGATGGTCCACCGGCGTCTCGGGGAACCTGATGAACATGACACCGCATCCCGAGGATGAGACGTCGGGTGGGCGATCTCTTGACCGCATCTACATACCGGGGCTCGTGAATCTGGTGTCAATCGAGGCGTACCTGCTCATGCGTGCTCGTCGGCCCGAATACGTGGAGCTGGGGACGCCGCAGGCTGCGGCACTCCTCGACGGCAATCCCAGCTTGGATGACCTCAGTACCGAGGAACGCATCCTCCTCCTGCAGCACAACCTCATCGCACAGTCGCGCCAGGTTTCCGAACTGGCGACCCTCCCCGCCGGACAGAGGATCGCTCGCCTTCGAACCTGGGTCGACGTTGCCACGGAGCGATATCGCGAACTGCCTCCGACTCGGCTCCCGAGTGAAGGCCCGGCCTTCCTCGAAGGCTGGGCGGAAGTCCTGGCTTAGTTAGACGGCGAGGCTAGGAGCCTGCGACCCGCCCAGCCGGGAGCTATCCATACTCGCCTCGAGCACACGCTCACTCGCGATGCGGCGTCTCGCCGGCGTCGATGTCGACTGGGTGGGTGCGTCGACGAGAATCTCGACCGTGTTCGACCCCACGGCGAGTAGCCCGACGCCAGCCTGACGAGCGGCGCCGAGGGCTTCTGTCCGCACACGTTCGCGCGGAAGCGCGAGGTAGCTGCGATCCGCAAACGTTCGATACGCGGTCGCTTGAGCAATGCCGCGGCGCGCGTCTCGGAGCTTCAACTCGACGGCAATGAGCTCGTCAAACGGGTCCTTCGGTCGCACCCTCGTACGGTATCGAGACCCGGCGAGAACGAGCAGACCCTGATCGATAAGCGGATCTATTGCTTCTCGCCTCAGAGACGACAGACCGCGGGGTGCCCACTCTCGCAAGTCATCGAGCGTCCTGAAAGAGGTGCAGAAGTCCAGCACCGCGAGCTGGATGGACTTCGCGACTGGGCGCGCTTGGCGACGTCGGTTTCTTAGCCGAGCCTCGTCTCCGAGGCCCGCGACGAGGTCCGCGACACCGTAGCCCACCGTCACCTCGTGACCAACGCAGCTTCCGCCAACCCTCTCCAGCCAACGCGCAACGGGAGCAGCCATGTCGACTTCGCGAACGAACAATGTGAACTCCCTCCTGGGCTAGCGGCCACTCTAGCGGGCGTAAGGTATCGCCTTCAGCAGGCCGACACTACTCGCGCCCTCCGACGCGCCCGGCCTCAAGCAGCCGGCGAGGAGGCAGTAGGCCCTTCGGCCGCAACACGCCGAGCGAGGTCCCAGTACGGACTCTCGATCCGGCGAAAAAGCAGCGTGCGTTCACCGGGGACGCGGCCAATCTGCTCGATCACCTGCCCCTTCTTGAGGCGACCGAGCAGTGGATGCACGAGCGTCGGGTCCACGCCGGTCGCCGAAACGATCTGGGGCGCGGAGAACACGTCGTCATCGTGGTTCGCAATGAACAGCATGACGGAGAGCATGTGGCTGTTGCCGAACATCGCTTTCGAGTGTTCGGGTGCAAGATCAGTCAGCAGCACCACGTTTCGAGTCTCCCACGTCGCAGCGATCGGCGACCCTGCAACTGCTTGGCGTGAATGTGACCTTCACAAATATAAGGCCTCGCCGCCTTCGATATATGAGACACATGTAGGTTCCGGTTGGACTTGTCCGTTTCGCAGACGAAATGTCCACGCGGTGTCCATCTGGACATTTCGGGCCGGCAAACTCACTCCGCTGGCGCGCAGAGCCGTCGTGTTTGGATGGGGGCATGAGGCGGTGGATTGAGCGAGTGACCGGGGCGCCCGGTTCCACGTCCTTTCGGCGCTTCCGTCGCATCGTGTCTGCAGCGAACGAGCGCGGGCAGTGGGCCGGCGATCTCGATGACGCCGACTTGTCACGCGCCGCCCGCGCAGCACTGATCTCGCCAGGTCGCAGTGCGGTAGTCGAGCCGACCGCCGACCTGTTGGCTGTGCTGCGCACGGCCGCGCGGCGCACGCTCGGGGAAGAGCCGTTCGATGAGCAACTGCTGGCGGCTTGCGCGCTGGCAGCGGGGAACGCGGTAGAGATGGACACCGGTGAGGGGAAGACTCTTGCCGGTGCTCTCGCTGCGGCCGCTTTCGCGGTCGCCGGTCGGCGCGTACATGTGCTGTCGGTGAACGACTATCTCGCGGAGCGGGATGCCGCGTGGATGCGTCCCCTCTTCGATTCGCTCGACATCCGTGTCGGCTGGGTCGGTCAACACACGCCGCTGATGACGCGGGCTGAGATGTATAGGTTGGACGTCGTCTACGCGCCGGTCAGCGAGGTCGGATACGACGTGCTCCGCGACCGGTTCGCGACAACCGAAGCAGACCGCGTGAGCCCGGTGCTCGATGTCGCGATCGTCGACGAGGCCGACGCGGTACTGATCGACGAAGCGGTGTCGCCCCTCGTCCTCGCCGGAACGTCCACAGACAGCCCGGAAGACTTCACGCTGGCGGACGCCCTCGTGCAAGAGCTTGACCCCGGACTGCACTACGCGATCGACGCCGACCATGCCACCGTCTCGCTCACCGACGCCGGCCTCGACCTCCTCGAGAACCGACTCGGCGGTGTGAACCTCTACGACACCGCACACACAGCGACGCTCACACGCCTCAACCTCGCCCTCCACGCTCACGTTCTCGTGCACCGAGACGTCGACTACCTGGTCGTCGACGACGCGATCAAGCTCATCAACACCGCAAGAGGCCGTGTCGCGCACCAGCAACGGTGGCCAGACGGGCTGCACGCGGCAGTCGAGGCCAAAGAGCAGCTCACTGTCTCGTCGCCCGGGATCGTCCTCGACACCCTCACGGTGCAGGATCTGCTGCGTCGCTATATGACCCTGTCGGGCATGAGCGGAACCATGGTCGCAGTGGCCGAGGAACTGGCCGAGTTCTACTCGCTCCGCTCTGGTCGGATCGAACGACGGCTACCGAACCAGCGGACAGATCTGCCGCAGCGTGTCTTCCTCGACGAGGACTCCCGCGTGGATGCCGTGTTGGTGGAGGCTCGAGAGCGTCATCGGGCAGGGCAACCGGTGCTCGTGGGAACACAGAGCGTCGCGGAGTCCGAACACTACGCAAAGGTGCTCGCCGAGGCGGGAATCGAAGCCCACGTGCTCAACGCCCGCAACGACGCGCGGGAGGCCGCAGTCATTGCAGAGGCCGGCGAGTATGGGGCGGTCACGATATCCACCCAGATGTCGGGGCGCGGCACAGACATCCGCCTCGGAGGCATCGACGAGCACGACCATCGTCGCGTCGCGAGAAGCGGGGGACTAGCGGTGCTGCAGATCGGCAGGTATCCGTCCGGCCGCCTTGACGCGCAGTTGCGCGGCCGCTCAGGCAGGCAGGGCGACCCCGGCACTACCGCCACCTTCGTGAGCACCACCGACGAACTGGTGCAGGCCAACGCTCCTGACCACCTGCTCGAGAAGATCCGACGACGAGGATCGCAACTCGACCAGACCACGCTCGGTTCCATCATCGACCAGGCGCAGCGGATCGCCGAGGGCATCCAACACGACCGCCACCGCGACACCTGGGACTTCAGCCGCGCGATCGCCCGCCAGCGCGACACCGTTCTCGGCGACCGAGAGGCGGTCATGAACGGTGACCGCGCCGCCCTAGAGGTCACTCGACGAATACCAGAGGCATTCGATCGCCTTGCCTCGGCATCCTCCCCGTCAGTAGTTGCTCGTCTCGCCCGCGACGTCGCATTGTGGTGTCTCGACGAACAGTGGTGCGACCATCTGGCACATCTGACGGAGATCCGCGACGGCATCCACCTGCAGGCCCTCGCCGGCGTCAACCCGCGCGATGAGTTTCACCGCATCGCACTGCGCGAATTCCGCGGATTCTTCGCGTCGGCTTATGACCGCGCCGCCGACATCATCCGTGACGTGACACCCGACCAGCTCGGGCAGGACATCACTGTGCTCGGGTTGCGCCGACCGTCGGCAACGTGGACCTACATGACCAGCGACAATCCCCTGGGTAGTCCGATGGACCGCGCCGCGCGCGCGGCTGGCAAATGGATTCGGACACGCGTCTATCGGATCGAGTAATCTCGCCGAAACGGATAACTCTCGCTACAAAGACTCGCGTTCTTGCTGGACAAGTCGGCATCTGAACGCGCCAAAGTCTTACTGCGTGGGGGACATCTCAAAGCGGTTCCTACAACACACTTGCGCGTCGATGACGTTCTTCACAAGTGATTGAGCTGCGGTCAGCGGGCTCGGGTGTGACGACGCGAGCTGATCTCGTTGAC
>JAHIOK010000024.1 GCA_018895315.1 Actinomycetota bacterium
CCCGCTCGCGGGCCGGAGTGAGGGGGTCGGACTCGGTGACCAGTAGGCAGAGCCCGGGAACCGAGCCTCGCCCCACACGACCTCGCAGTTGATGCAGTTGCGACACGCCGAACCGATCGGCCTCGAGGATGACCATCGTCGAGGCGTTCGGGACGTCGACGCCGACTTCGATCACGGTGGTCGCGACGAGCACATCGATGTCGCCCGCAGCGAAGGCCCGCATGATCGCGTCCTTCTCCTCGCCGGGCATGCGACCGTGCAGGGTGACGACACGGATGTCGGCGAATGCCGGGTTCAGCTCGAGCATCGCGGCCGCCTGCACGACGCCCCAGCGAGCACGCTGGGGCTCCCCCGTCGCTTCGGGTTCGGGGGCGTCGACATCGTCGACATCCTTGCCGGGTGCGGCTTCGGCGTCGATCGCGGGGCACACGACGAATACTTGGTAGCCCTTGGCCACCTCCTCCGCGACGCGCTGCCACACACGGCCGAACCACGCCGGTTTCTCAGCCACCGGCGCGACGAACGTTTCGATGCCGGCACGTCCGGGCGGCATGGTGCGAATCGTGGATACGTCGAGGTCGCCGAAAACGGTCATGGCGACGGTGCGCGGAATCGGCGTCGCCGTCAGCACGAGTGCGTGCGGGCTCGTGCCCTTCGCCCGCAGAGTCTCTCTCTGCTCGACTCCGAAGCGGTGCTGCTCATCGACCACGACGAATGCGAGATCGGCGAAGGTCGTGGTGGCGCTGAGGAGGGCGTGGGTGCCGACGACGATCAGAGACTGTCCGGACGCGACGCGCAGAGCGGCTTTGCGGCGTTCTGCCGCAGACATCTGACCGGTGAGCAGGGTCGGCATGAGCTCGGGCGCGAGCTGAGGCCCGAGCATCCGCGCGATCGAACGCAGGTGCTGTCCTGCCAGCACCTCGGTCGGGGCGATGAGCGCGGATTGTCCGCCGGTCTGCGCGACCTGCAGCATCGCTCGGAGCGCAACCAGCGTCTTGCCCGAGCCCACCTCTCCCTGCACCAGCCGGTTCATCGGCCAGTCACCCTGCAGATCGGCTGCCACCTGGGTACCGACGGCCCCTTGATCGGGCGTGAGCTCGAACGGGAGCGCGCTGTCGAATCGCTCGAGCAGCGCTCCTGGCGGGCGTTTCGTCGCCGACAGCGCACGCACGAGCTGCCGTTGCTGCAGCAGGGCGGTCTGCAGCACGAGGGCCTCGTGCATCCGCAGTGTGTGGCGCGCGGGTCCGATCTGCTCCTCCACCTGCGGCCGGTGGATGTGCTCGATGGCATCCCTCGCGCGGAGCAGTTCGTGCCGCTGTCGCACGTCTTCAGGCAGCGGGTCATCGACCGGTCCGAGTCCGTCGAGGACGAGCTCGACGATCTTGGTGAACTGCCAGCTCGCGACCGTGGAGGTGGCGGGGTAGATGGGGATCGGGAGGTGCGCGTATGCCTCCGCGGTCATGCGCGCCTCGGTCTCATCGTCGAAGAGCTCGTAGTCGGGGTGGGCGAACTGCACACCACCGCGGTACTCGCTCACCTTTCCGGCAAAAATCCCCCGACGCCCGGGCTGGAGGTCCTTCAGCCGCCACGTCTGATTGAAGAACGTGAGTTTCACCTCGCCGCGCCCATCGCTGATGACGACCTCGAGGATCGAACCCTTGCGCTGCTGCATCCGTCGCTCGGCTGCGCTCTTGATCTGCGCGACGATGGTCACCTGTTCGCCGATCGTGAGCGAATCGATCGGGGTCAGCTCGCCCCGCTTCGCGTAGCGGCGCGGATAGTGCGAAAGAAGGTCTCCGACGGTGCGCATGCCGAAAGCACGGCTCAGCGCCGACGCGGTTTTGCCCCCTACGGCACCGTCCAGGCGCGTCTCGAGCGTGAACTGCGACATGGCATCGAGTCTAGGCATCGACATCCGACACTCCCGCCGGGTGCGCATCCAACGCCGCGGCTATCGTGAGGGGGTGACACGCATCATCGCCGGCCGCGCCGGTTCCATCTCACTCGAGGTGCCCGACGCGGGCACGCGACCCACCAGCGACCGCGTGCGGGAGTCGTTGTTCGGTGCTCTGGAGTCTGCCGACGCGCTGCGCGGTGCCGCGGTGCTCGATCTGTACGCGGGTTCGGGCGCCCTCGGGCTGGAAGCGGTGAGCCGCGGCGCGGCATCCGCCGATCTCGTCGAACGCGCACCGCGCGCCGCGGCCGTCGTTGAACGTAACGCCGCGCGGGTCGCGAAATCGGTCGGCGCAGATGCTGCGATCCGGGTGCATCGGGCGCCCGTCACGGCGTTCCTGAGCGGTGCACGCCGGCCTTTCGACGTTGTCTTCATCGATCCGCCGTACGACATAGCCGAGGAAGAGATCTCTGAAGTACTGGGACTCCTCGTGCCTGCGCTCGCGGGGAATGCCATCGTCGTGGTCGAGCGCGCGAAGCGATCACCCCAGCCCACCCTTCCGGAAGGACTCGCCCTTACCCGCGCGAAGCGGTACGGCGATACGACGCTCTGGTGGCTCACCTTCGCCGCGTCCGACGAGGACGAAGCCTTCGAGGACTGGGCCGACGAGGACATCGCCGACTGATTCGGCGACGCTACCCGGCGTGGGCATCCCAGTCGCGATAGGGGTCCCACCCGGTCGAGCCCTCGTACGGCGTCCCGTCAACCAGTACCCGCTCCCTCATCTCTGGCACGACACGACCGATCGCGCGGAACCCGGCCGGAAGCGCTGTCTCTGCGGGGAATGAGGCAAGGAGCGCGTGGTCCTCGCCGCCCGAGAGCACGAGCGGCTCGTTCCCGAGTTGCGCGAGGTCGAAGTCGATCGTGACGCCGGAGGCCTCGGCCATCCGCGACGCGTCGAGCGCGAGCCCATCCGACACGTCCATCATCGCGGTGGCACCGGCGGCCGCAGCCAGGGGTCCTAGGACGATGGGGGGCTTCGGACGCAGCTGGGACGCGAGTGCCGTCTCGTCGTCCGCGCTCAGGGCCGCGTGATCGATGGCCATGGGGGTGCCGGCGGCATCCCGGAATCTATCGAAGAGCACGGCGAGCCCCCGTGCGGCCACGCCGGCGTCACCGGCGAGAGCAACCACGTCGCCGACGCGAGCTCCGCTGCGGAGCACAGGAGCATGGCCGTCGAGAACGCCGAGCGCTGTCACCGCAATTGTCAGGGTCTCCGACACGGTCAGATCGCCGCCCTCGATGCGGCACCCGGGTGCCAGGGTCTCGCAGGCGGCGTGAAGACCGGAAGCGAGGTCCTCCACGAAGGAGAGCCGTGTCGCATCGGGCATTGCGAGCGCGACGAGGAGTGCGGTGGGGCGCGCACCCATGGCCGCGACATCGGCGAGGTTCACCGCGGCTGCCTTCCAGCCCAGGTCGAACGCACTCGACCACGCGAGGCGGAAATCGGGACCGTGCACGAGCGTGTCGACCGTCGCCACGATCGAGCCGTGCGGTGCCGACAGCACGGCGGCGTCGTCGCCCGGGCCCACTTCTGCGGCGGACGGTCCCACGGTGTCGAGGATGCGGCGCAGAACCACGCCCTCAGACACCTCGCCAATGCGGGGGTCGGAATCGGTGGTCATCCCCCCACGCTACCGGGGCGGCGCGGGGCGGAAACCACCGCCGAGGCGATTAGCCTGGTGAGGTGACCCGCCTCCGCCGCACGCTCGCCGCCGCGCTACTCCTGGCCGCGACCGGGCTCGCCGGCTGCACCTCCACGGTGTCGCTGACACCGGCCGCCGACGCCAACAACCCGAACTGTGCCACCGTGATGGTGCGCCTGCCCAGCACCCTGGCGGGACAGGATCGTCACTGGACCGACGCACAGGCCACGGCCGCGTGGGGAAGCCCCTCAACGGTGATCTTCTCGTGCGGCGTGACGCCGCCGGGACCCACCACACTGCCGTGCCAGACCGTCAACGGTGTGGACTGGATCATCGACGACTCGGACGCCCCGACCTACCGCTTCACGACGTTCGGGCGCACGCCGGCTTTCCAAGTTCTTGTCGATTACGACGTCGTCTCGGGCAATGACGCCCTCCAGGCGCTGGGCCCGAGCATCTCTCAGCTGCCGAAGGACGCACAGTGCACCGACAAGCCGACCGCGACCGGCTGATCGCTGCCGAGATCAGTCCGCCGCGCGCGCGAGCGCGGTGTCGATGAGGTCGGAGATCAGTTCGGGGTAGGTCATGCCCGACGCGATCCAGCACTTCGGGAACATCGAGATCGGTGTGAAGCCGGGCATCGTGTTGAGCTCGTTGACGACAGGGCCGTCCGCCGTCAGGAAGAAGTCCACGCGCGCGAGACCCTGGCCTTCGACAGCGGCGAATGCCCGCAGCGCCATATCGCGCAACGACTGCGTCTCGACACCGGTGAGATCAGCGGGGCAGACGACATCGACGCCGTCTCCGCCGAGATATTTGCCTTCGAAGTCGTAGAACTCACGGGTCGTGAGTACGATCTCGCCGGGCAGTGACGCCCTGGTGGGATCTCCCCCGCGGCCCTCCAGCACGCCGACTTCGACCTCACGACCTGAGACACCCTGTTCGATGAGCACCTTGTCGTCTTCGGCCAAGGCGACTGCCATCGCCTCCGCGAGCTCGTCGGGACCGTGCACTTTCGACACACCGACACTCGACCCCGCACGGGCCGGCTTGACGAACCACGGCAGCGGCAGGTGCTCGGCGCGCGAACGCACGGCCGCGGCATCCTGAGTCCACTCGTGCGCGCGCACCGTGATCCACGGCGCGACCGGTACGCCGGCTTCCTGAAGCACGACCTTCATGAAGTGCTTGTCCATGCACAGCGCAGAATCGAGCACTCCGCCACCGGCGTAGGGCAGTTCCAGTGTGTCGAAGAATCCCTGGATGGTGCCGTCCTCACCGTGCGGTCCGTGCAGGATCGGCAGCACCACATCCACGACGCCGAGCGCGTCGATCGAGCCGTCGGCGCGGCGCACACGAAGTTCACGCACTCCGGATGCCTCGGGCCACAGGATACGGGTGCCGTTGTCGGCGACCTCGGGCATGTGCGCGGGGTCCAGCGCGAACTTGTCGGGATCGTCGTCCTCGAGGACGAAGGCGCCCTCGCGCGTGAGCCCGAGCGGGATTACGCGATAACGGTCACGGTTGATCGCGCGGAGCACGCCCCCCGCCGTTGCGGAACTGATCGAGTGCTCGCTGGAGCGACCTCCAAAGAGCACCGCCACCGCCGGCTTGTCCATTCTGCGTCCTCTCACCCTTGGGGGTGTCGTCATCCGTCGTCAGGTGCGGCGCGATATCTCGCGGATTCATCGTGCCATCCAGCACGCGCTTGACCTGCTCGACGATCGGCATCGCCACGCCCGCCTCTCGAGCGAGCTGAAGAATCGGTGCCACCGAGGCGAGACCCTCGGCTGTCTGGTTCATCTGCTTGACGACATCCTGGAAGCTGTAGCCCTGTCCGAGGAGGCGTCCCGCGGTGTTATTCCGGCTCAGCGGTGACTGGCAGGTCGCGATGAGGTCGCCGAGGCCCGCGAGGCCCTGCAGTGTCTCGGGCTGAGCGCCTTGCGCGACCGCGAAGTCGGTCATCTCGACGAGACCGCGCGTGATGATCGACGCCTTCGTGTTCTCGCCGTAGCCGACACCGTCGACGATGCCGATCGCGACGGCGATCAGGTTCTTCAGCACGCCGCCGAACTCCGTGCCGATGACGTCGGTGTTCACAAATGTGCGGAAATAGGCGTTGCGCGCGCGTCGGGCCACGGCATCAGCGGTCTCCTGGCTCGTCGACGAGATCACCGCGGCCGTGGGCTGTTCACGGGCGATCTCGAGGGCGAGGTTGGGGCCGGATGCCACCGCGATGCGCGAAGGATCGCAGCGCAACTCCTGCTCGATCACCTGACTCATCCGAAGCCCGGTGCGCTTCTCGACCCCCTTCATCAGCGAGACGACGGGAGCATCCGATTGCGCCAGCAGCGGGCGCACACCCTTGAGTCCCTGACGCAACGACTGGCTCGGCATCGAGAGGTAGACCTGCTCGGCACCGTCGAGCGCCTCCGCGAGGCTGTGTGTCGCGGTCATGCTCCGCGGAAGGTTGATCCCCGGGAGGTACTCGCTGTTGCGCTTGGCTTCCCGGATCTCGTGCGCGAGTTCGGGGCGACGTGCCCACATCGTCACGTGTGCGCCGCCATCGGCGAGGATCTTGCCGAAGGTGGTCCCCCAGCTGCCGGCGCCGAGAACCGTCACCCGCGGCATCTCGTTCTTAGGACTCAAGTCGCCCCGTTTCCTGCTGACCGTGCGCCGTCGGGTTCCAGCGCTCGGGAGGGGCGGGGATACCGCGGATGTCGGACAGCAGCCCGGCGACGGCATCCATGACCTTCGTCGTGCCCGCGTTGAGCGAGGCGGGGGAATTCGGATGCTCGGCGAACTCGCTCAAGTCGACGGGCGGCCCGAACACCACGGTCACCGGTTTGCGCAGGGGCCACAGCTTCAGTTTGCCGTACCGAGGCATGATCTCCTGGGCGCCCCAGTGCGCCATCGGGATCATCGGGATGCCGCCGGCCAGCGCCAGACGCACCGCACCGGTCTTGCCCCGCATCGGCCACAAGTCGGGATCGCGCGTCAGTGTGCCCTCGGTATAGACGATCACCCCACGCCCGTTCTTGACGAGTTCGCGCGATGTGTCGATCGTGAGCCGCGCCGCGGTCGACGAGGACGCGCGGGCCACCGGCACCATGTCCGTCGCCCGAAAGACCCAGCCGATCAGCGGGGAGCGGAACAGGCTCTCCTTCGCCATGAAACGTGGCGGACGCCCGAGGCGCCACACCGTCACCGCGACAATGAGAGGATCGAACTCGCTGTAGTGATTCGGCGCAACGACGTAGGCGCCATCGGTTGGCAGGTTCTCGGCGCCCTCGACAGTGATCTTCGCGAAGATGCTCGTCAGCGGCACCACGATTCCGGCGAGGATCCGGAAGAGGAACGGTCGCTTCTCGCTCGATGTGGCGCGGTGCAGCTGAGCCATTGGGTCAGCCGACGACGTCGAAATCGGCACCGAGGGCGGTGAGTTTGTCGAAGAACTTCTCGTACCCACGGCTGATGATGCCGACGTTGTGCACTGTCGACTGGCCCTCTGCCGTCAATGCGGCGATCACATGGCTGTAGCCGCCACGCAGGTCGGGCACCGTGATCTCGGCGCCCCGCAGCGGTGTCGGACCGGTGATGACAGCTGCCTGCTCGAGGTTCCGACGAGGGACGCGACGAGGGCCGTCCTGCAGCCCGTGCGGGTGCACCGTGATGTTCGCACCCATCTTGACGAGGGCATCAGTGAATCCGAAGCGGTTCTCGTACACCGTCTCGTGCACGATCGAAGCGCCGCGGGCCTGGGTGAGTGCCACGATCAACGGCTGCTGCCAGTCGGTCATGAAACCGGGGTGTACATCGGTCTCGACCGTGACCGGACGGAGCGTACCCCCGCGGGAGAAGAGAATGCCGTCTTCGCGGATGTCGAAGTCTCCCCCGACCTTGCGAACGATGTTCAGGAACGTCAGCATCTCCTGCTGCTTCGCACCGCCGACGAAGATCTCGCCGTCTGTCGCCAGCGCTGCGCTGGCCCAGCTCGCGGCTTCGTTTCGGTCGAAGATCGCCCGGTGGTCATAGCCGCGGAGTTTCGAGACCCCCTCGATGAGGATGACGCGGTTCGGCTCGTAGGAGATGATCGCGCCCATCTTCTGCAGCACCGCGATCAGGTCCATGATCTCGGGCTCGATCGCCGCGTTGCGAAGCTCGGTGACGCCCTCCGCGCGCACCGCGGTGAGCAGGACCTGCTCGGTCGCACCGACGCTCGGGTACGGCAGGTGGATATTCGCGCCGACCAGACCGCCCGGCGCCGACAAGCGGATGCCACTGGGAAGTTTCTCGACGCTTGCACCGAACTTGCGAAGCGCATCGAGGTGGAAGTCGATCGGACGGTCGCCGATGCGGCAGCCTCCCAGGTCGGGGATGAAGGCTTCGCCCAGCAGATGCAGCAGCGGGCCGCAGAACAGGATCGGGATGCGGGAGGCTCCGGCGTGCGCGTCGATCTCCTCCATGTGCGCCGACTCCGCGTCGCTCGGGTCGAGTCGCAGAGAACCGGGCTCATCTCCATCTTCGACGCGCACTCCGTGCACCTCGAGAAGTGAACGCACCACGGCGACATCGCTGATGTCAGGGACATCGCGCAGAATGCTGGGACTCTCGCCGAGGAGTGCCGCCACCATCGCCTTCGTGACGAGGTTCTTGGCGCCCTTCACCTCGACGCGACCGCGCAGAGGTCGGCCACCGCGAATCGCGAGGGTCTCTCCCGATCCTCCGTTCCGACCGCCCGTGGCTGCAATGTCGTTCAGGAGTGTCATGGAGCCTGCCTCACTGTGTAACGGGCGACGGCACGGGGAGTGTGCGCGGCCGCCAGGATTCTCGACGCGCTTCGTAGGCGGCGATTCTGCCTTCGTTCCTCAAGGTCAACCCGATGTCGTCGAGTCCCTCGAGGAGGCGCCACCTAGTGTAATCGTCGATCTCGAAAGGCACTCGGATCTTGCCGAGCGTCGCGGTACGCGCCTCGAGGTCGACCGTCATCTGCACGCCGGGCTGAGCCTCGATGGCGGCCCACAGCCGTTCGACATCTGCCTCGGAGACGATACCCGTGACGAGGCCCTGCTTGCCCGCATTGCCGCGGAAGATGTCGGCGAACTTGGGGCTCAGCACGACGGCGAAGCCGAAATCACGCAGCGCCCAGACAGCATGCTCGCGGCTCGAGCCGGTACCGAAATCGGGTCCGGCCACCAGGATGCTGGCGCCGGCGTAGGCCGGCTGGTTCAGCACGAACTCGGGATCCTGCCGCCAGTTGGCGAACAGGGCGTCCTCGAAGCCGGTCTTCGTGACGCGCTTGAGGTAGACCGCAGGGATGATCTGATCCGTGTCGACGGCGGAGCGGACCAGCGGCGCGGCGATTCCGGTGTGAGTGGAGAAGGCATCCATGGTCAGGCTCCGATCTTCGAGATGGCGGGCAGGTCGCTCGGGCTCGACAGCGTGCCGCGCACCGCGGTCGCGGCAGCGACCAGCGGTGACACCAGATGCGTGCGTCCACCCTTGCCCTGGCGCCCCTCGAAGTTGCGGTTCGAGGTCGATGCGCAGCGCTCCCCCGGGGCGAGCTGGTCGGGATTCATGCCCAGACACATCGAGCACCCGGCGAAACGCCACTCGGCGCCGAAATCGGTGAACACCTTGTCGAGTCCTTCGGCTTCGGCTTCGAGACGCACACGCGCGGAACCCGGAACAACCATGACCCGCACGTGTTCGGCCTTCGTGCGTCCCTGAATCACCGAGGCGAACGCACGGAGGTCTTCGATACGGCTGTTCGTGCACGAGCCCATGAAGACGGCATCCACGGCCACGTCCTTCAGCGGTGTGCCCGCCGTCAGATCCATGTATTCCAGGGCGCGTTCTGCGGCTGCACGCTCGTTCGGGTCGGCGAAGGCCGTCGGGTCGGGAACGACATCGCTCAGCGACACACCCTGACCGGGGTTGGTGCCCCAGGTGACGAAAGGTTCGAGCTCGTTCGCGTCGACGAAGACCTCAGCGTCGTAGACCGCGCCTTCGTCGCTGGGCAGAGTGCGCCAGTAGGCGACCGCGTCGTCCCAGTCCTGGCCCTGCGGCGCGTGGTCACGGCCCTTGACGTACGCGAACGTCGTCTCATCGGGGGCCACCATTCCCGCACGGGCTCCCGCCTCGATCGACATGTTGCACATCGTCATGCGGCCCTCCATGGAGAGCGCGCGGATCGCGCTGCCGCGGAACTCGAGCACATAGCCCTGACCGCCGCTGGCGCCGATTTTGGCGATGATCGCCAGGATGACGTCTTTGGCGGTGACGCCGGGTTTCAACTCGCCCTCCACGGTGATCGCCATGGTCTTGAAGGGCTTCAGCGGAAGGGTCTGGGTGGCGAGGACGTGTTCCACCTCACTCGTGCCGATGCCGAAGGCCATCGCCCCGAAGGCTCCATGCGTGCTCGTGTGGGAGTCGCCGCAGACGACGGTGATACCCGGCATCGTGAGTCCGAGCTGGGGGCCCACGACGTGGACGATGCCCTGCTCCTTGTCACCCAGGGAGTGCAGGCGCACGCCGAACTCGGCGGCGTTGCGCCGCAGCGTTTCGATCTGGGTGCGGCTCGTCAGATCGGCGATCGGCTTGTCGATCTCGAGGGTGGGGGTGTTGTGGTCCTCGGTCGCGATGGTCAGGTCGAGGCGTCGCACGGGGCGACCCTCCGCACGAAGACCGTCGAAAGCCTGCGGGCTCGTGACCTCGTGCACGAGGTGCAGATCGATGTAGATGAGGTCGGGCTCACCGCCCTCGCCCTTGACGACCAGGTGGTCGTCCCACACCTTCTCGGCGAGCGTGCGAGGACGCTCGGGGATCGATGCGATCTCGCCGCCGATGGGATCAGAAACTGTAGTGCTCATTGCTCAGTCGTTCTCCTGGAGAAGAGGATCAAGCCCGTGACGAAACTCCGCGACGAGGGAGGCCTGGGAACTAGGACTCGTCGCGGCCGCTAAGGAGAAGACGAGCGATCCGCATCCCGCCAGAATACCACCGCAGCATCGGGCTCGTGATTCGCGGCTGCTCCTCGTCCTCCGTGTCAGTGCTCGTCGGGAGCCGGCGGCTGCGCGATCGTCGGCGGGGCGCCCTTCTCCTCTGCGACGACGGATGCCGCAGCAGTGGGGGTGGAGGATGCGACTGCGGGGACGCCCGCTCGCTTGTCGCGCGACGATGCGATCAGGCTCGCGATCGTGGCGACCGCCATCGAGGCCACGATGACGCCCAGCGACATCCAGGTGCTGATCTCGGGGGCCCAGTCGATGTGCTGTCCATTGTTGATGAAGGGCAGTTCGTTGACGTGCATCGCGTGGAAGACGAGCTTCAGCCCGATGAACGCAAGGATGAACGCGATGCCGTAGTGGAGGTAACGCAGACGATCGAGCAGGTCTCCGAGCAGGAAGTAAAGCTGACGCAGGCCCATCAGAGCGAAGATGTTCGCCGTGAACACGATGAAGGGGCTCTGCGTGATGCCGAAGATCGCAGGGATCGAGTCGATCGCGAACAGCAGGTCGGTCACTCCGATGGCGGCGAAGACGATGAGCATCGGCGTGAAGATCTTCTTGCCGTTGACGACTGTGCGGAGCTTCGGTCCGTCGTAGTCGTCGCTGATGTCGACTGTGCGGCGCAGCATCCGCACGACGAAGTTCTCCTTCTTGACCTCGTCGTCGTGGTCGCCGCCGGGGAAGGCCTGCCGGTACGCGGTCCAGACGAGGAAGGCTCCGAACACGTAGAAGATCGGGCTGAAGTTCTCGATGACCGCCGCGCCCACGAGGATGAACAGTCCACGCAGCACCAGGGCGATGATGATGCCCACCATCAGCACTTCCTGCTGATATCTGCGAGGCACGGCGAACTGGCTCATGATCAGGACGAAGACGAACAGGTTGTCGATCGACAGGCTGTATTCGGTGAGCCAGCCGGCGACGAATTGTCCGGCGTACTCACCACCCGCGAAGATCCACATGAGTCCCGCGAAGATCAGTGCGAGCGTGACGTAGAACACGACCCAGAGCGTGGACTCACGCGTCGAGGGAATGTGCGGCCTCTTGAGGATGAGCAGCAGGTCAGCGGCGAGGATCAGTGTCAGTACGACGAGCGAGCCGATTTCGAACCAGAAGGGCAGGTCGAGGTCCATTCAGGGCCTTTCAGAGGGGACGACGGAACGTCGAAAGTCTCTCCCCCGCCTCATCCTCATCGGACGACGCGGTGCGCGCCCGGAGACCCGACGGCGGGCCTCGTGATGACGGACGCGCGAGCCCGGGATACTCCCTCTCGCTCGTCCAGGATACAGGGTTCCGAACGAGCACGTCCCCTCCTAAGTGCGGGGTCAGCGGTAGTCGCGATCGCGGTGCTGGCCCGCGGCGTCGCCCGCCTCCGCTCGGGCAGCCTCGCGCGCACGGAGCTCCACACGACGGATCTTGCCGGAAATGGTCTTCGGCAGCTCCGGAACGAACTCGATGATGCGTACCCAGAGGTGCGAGGAGAGCCGACTGTGTGCGTGCGCGAAGATCTCGCGCGCGGCATCCTGCGGATTCGCGGCGGCTTCGGTCGTCACGCACACGTAGGCCTTGGGTACGGCCAGCCGCAGCGGATCGGGGCTCGGCACAACCGCAGCTTCCACGACCCACTCGTGTTCGAGCAGGACGGACTCGAGCTCGAACGGTGAGATCTTGTAGTCCGATGCCTTGAACACGTCGTCTGCCCGGCCGATGTAGGTCAGGTAGCCGTCGGCGTCTCGTGAGGCGATGTCGCCCGTGTGGTGAAACCCACCCCGCTGCGACGCGGCCGTGGTCTCGGGATCGCGGTAGTACCCGGGCATCAGGCCGACGATCTGCTTCGACAGATCGAGGCAGATCTCGCCCTCATCATCGGCGAGCTCGCCCGTCATCGGATCGACGAGAACTACCGGGTAGCCGGGCAGCGGGCGCCCCATAGATCCATCCTTCACCGTCTGACCGGGAGAGTTGCCGATGCAGCAGGTCATCTCCGTCTGGCCGAATCCATCGCGGATCGTGCCACCCCAGGCATCCCGCACGCGGCTGATCACCTCGGGGTTGAGCGGCTCGCCTGCGCCGACGAGTTCACGCGGCGGGTGAGAGAGCTGCGACAAGTCTGACTGGATGAGCATGCGCCACACCGTGGGCGGCGCGCAGAACGTGCTCACATGGTGTGCGTCCATGACCTGCATGAGCAGACCCGCATCGAAACGGTCGTAAGTGAACACGAAGACGGTCGCTTGGGCGAGGAACGGTGCGTAGAAGCTGCTCCACGCATGCTTCCCCCATCCGGGCGACGAGATGTTCAGGTGCACATCCCCCGGCCGTACACCGAGCCACCACATCGTCGAAAGGTGTCCGATGGGATACGACACCTGTGTGTGCTCCACAAGCTTCGGTCGGCTGGTCGTGCCCGATGTGAAGTACAACAGCGATGTGTCCTCGGCGGGCGTGGGACCGTCGGGGATGAAGTCCGGGGATGCCGAAGACGCGGCATCCATCGAGACCCAGCCGTCCGGACCCTGGCCCCCCACCGCGATGCGCACGAGCCCGGCGCTCGGCCCATCGGCCATCGGCGCGAGAGCTGCCAGCGTCACGATCGCGCTGGCCTCGCCCCGCTCGATCCGGAACTCCAAATCAGGAGCGGACAACAGCGTCGAGGTGGGGATCGCGACGGCGCCGACCTTGCCGATCGCCAGCATGATCTCCCACAACTCGATCGAGTTGTCCAGCATCACGATGAGGTGGTCACCGCGGCTGACTCCGAGGCTCCGCAGCCAGTTGGCGACCTGATCCGAGCGGACGGAGAGATCGCCGTAGCTCCAGGAGCGCGCCGTCAGATCGGCCGAGACGATCGTCACAGCGGAACGGTCGGGATGCTCGCCCGCGACCACGTCGAACCATTCCAGGGCGAAGTTGAAATGGGTCGCCTGCGGCCACGAGAAGCCCTCCACGGCTCCGCGATAGTCGGTGGCGTGCGCGAACAGGAAGTCGCGGGCTTCTCGCACCGCCGCCGTGGCCGCAGTGGACGGGCGTCCGGTGAAGGTCATGAGTGCTCCATCGCCTCGGGGTCAACGGCTCGGCGTCAGCCGAGGAACATGCGGGGATCGAACTCGTCGATCGGGATGATGCGGATGCGCGGCAGCGGGGCGTCGAACACGTGCGCATCGAACTCGAGATCGAACTTGTGCAGGCCGGGGATGGCGGCGAAACCCGAGTTGCGGAACTCGGAGAAGGCCGCCACTCCCACTCGACGCTCATCACCGATGAGCGCGGCGGTATCGTCGAGGAAGTCGCCGTCATGACTGACGAGGATGACGTCGTCTGTACGTTCGGCGAGAGCGCGCAGCGTGCGCTGAATGGCGATGTCGACGACTTTCTCGTCGGGCGCGCCAGCCAGGGGAACGACGTAGTAGTCCATGGCCTTGAGTGCCTGCACGAAGGGCATCGGGATGCCGCTCGAGGCGTTCAGATAGAAGACGCCGCGCGCAGACTGCCGCCAGGTGTGCTCTGCGAAGGAAAGCAGGCGGTCCCATCGCGGACGCTCGTCGGGTTGAGGTCGTCGGCCGAGGATGGACGTGCCAAGAGTGGCATCGATGTTCTCGCCGTCGACGAGTACCCAGGTCACGCGGTCGTCGTTGTCGCTCATGGGCCGATCCTAGAACGCCAACGCTGTTCCCGAGATCGAGCACGCGCGGCATCCATTCATTGGAATCAAACTCCCCATGGCGTGGTTGCATGAGGCATGCAACGATTCGGCACGCTCTCGTTCGGACACTACGGGCCCCTCGGTGGTGGGCGGTCGCTGTCGGCTGGCGATGCCATGAAGCAGGCGATCGATCTCGCTCAGGGCATGGATGACCTCGGCATCGACGGTGCATATTTCCGCGTGCACCACTTCGCGCGCCAGCAGGCATCGCCGATGCCTTTGCTCGCCGCGATCGCCGCGCGCACACAGCGTATCGAGGTCGGAACCGGCGTTATCGACATGCGCTATGAGAATCCCCTCTACCTCGCCGAGGAGGCTGCCGCCGTCGATCTCCTCAGCGACGGGCGACTCGCCCTCGGCGTGAGCCGCGGGTCACCCGAGACCGTCGTGCGCGGCTACGAGGCGTTCGGCTACACCGGGTCTCAGGACCCGCGTGGCGCAGACCTGGCCCGCGACCACTTCGACACGTTCTTGCGTGCCATCGAGGGACAGGGCATCGCCGAACGCGACCCGAACAGCCCCTTCGGCGCAGGCTCGGGCCTGCAGCGCATCGAGCCGCACTCCCCCGGCCTGCGTTCGCGCGTGTGGTGGGGCGCCGGCAACAGCGAGTCGGCGGAGTGGGCGGGGCGAATGGGGGTCAACCTCATGTCGTCCACCCTGCTCACCGAAGACCGCGGCCTGCCGTTCGACGAGTTGCAGGCGCAGCAGATCGACGCCTTCCGGGCCGCATGGCGGGAGTCCGGCCACCCCGGGGAGCCTCGCACGTCCGTGAGCCGGAGCATCTTCCCGATCACGACAGCCGAAGACGAGCTCTACTTCGGCGGCCGTCAGGATGGCGACGGTGTGGGCTACATCGACGGCATGCGGTCGACTTTCGGAAAGACCTACGCCGGTGCCCCTGACGTTCTGATCGATCAGCTGCTTCAGGATGCCGCAGTTCGCAGTGCCGACACCCTCATGCTGACGATTCCGAGCCAGCTCGGGGTCGAGTTCAACCTGCGCATCGTGGAGTCGTTCGCGAAGCACGTCGCGCCCGCACTCGGCTGGGTCGGGACAAGGGTCTAGCCCGCGGCGAGTGCCCGCAGGCCGTCACCGGTGAGCCTTTGGGTGGTCCACTCCGCCATCGGCGCCGCGC
>JAHIOK010000025.1 GCA_018895315.1 Actinomycetota bacterium
GATCGACATCAAGCCACGAAGCCGCGTCGTCACCGACGGCATCGAGGCCACGACGTCTCGAGGAATGCTCCGCGGCGTCGGCATGGGCGACGCGGACTGGGACAAGCCCCAGATCGGAGTCGCGTCCAGCTGGAATGAAATCACCCCGTGCAACCTGAGCCTTGACCGCTTGGCTCAGGGGGCGAAAGAGGGCGTGCACGCCGGCGGGGGATACCCGCTGCAGTTCGGCACGATCTCTGTGTCCGACGGCATCTCCATGGGTCACGAGGGCATGCACTTCTCACTCGTCTCGCGCGAGGTCATCGCGGATTCTGTCGAGACAGTGATGATGGCTGAGCGCCTCGACGGCAGTGTACTTCTCGCCGGCTGCGACAAGTCGATCCCCGGGATGCTGATGGCCAGTGCGCGCCTCGACCTCTCGAGTGTCTTTCTATACGCAGGCTCGATCGCCCCCGGCTGGGTCAAGCTCAGCGACGGCACCGAGAAGGACATCACGATCATCGACTCGTTCGAGGCGGTCGGCGCGTGCCTGGCCGGCAAGATGAGCGAGGCCGACCTCAAGCGCATCGAATGCGCGTTCGCACCAGGCGAAGGTGCCTGCGGCGGCATGTACACCGCGAACACCATGGCGTCCGTCGCCGAGGCGCTCGGACTCAGTCTGCCGGGCTCTGCTGCGCCGCCGTCGGCCGACCGCCGCCGAGACGCGTTCGCTCACCGTTCGGGTGAAGCGGTCGTCAACCTGTTGCGCCTGGGCATCACGACTCGGGACATCTTGACGAAAGAGGCCTTCGAGAACGCGATCGCGCTGGCGATGGCCCTCGGCGGTTCGACGAACGTCGTACTGCACCTGCTCGCGATCGCGCGTGAGGCCGAGGTCGAACTCTCGCTCCACGACTTCAACCGCATCGGCGACAAGGTGCCGCACATCGCCGATATGAAGCCCTTCGGTCAGTACGTCATGAACGACGTCGATCGCCACGGCGGTATCCCCGTCGTGATGAAGGCGATGCTCGACGAAGGTCTGCTGCACGGCGACGCCCTGACCGTCACGGGCAAGACGCTCGCAGAGAACCTGGCCGATCTCAACCCCGACCCGGTCGATGGCACGGTCATCCACTCATTCGACAACCCGATCCATGCGACCGGCGGCATCACGGTGCTGCACGGCAGCATGGCCCCTGAGGGTGCCGTCGTGAAGACCGCCGGATTCGATGCGAGCGTCTTCGAAGGTCCCGCACGGGTCTTCGAGCGCGAGCGTGCAGCCATGGACGCACTGGAAGCGGGATCGATCGCACCTGGCAGCGTCGTCGTCATCCGGTACGAAGGCCCCAAGGGTGGCCCGGGAATGCGCGAGATGCTCGCGATCACCGCTGCCATCAAGGGCGCGGGCCTCGGTAAAGATGTACTACTCTTGACGGACGGTAGATTCTCAGGCGGCACAACCGGCCTGTGCATCGGCCACATAGCACCCGAAGCGGTGGACGCAGGTCCTATCGCCTTCGTGCGCGATGGTGATCTGATACGGGTCGATATCGCTGCTCGCACTCTCGACCTACTCGTCGATGAGACCGAGATGAGCTCCCGCCGCGAAGGCTGGGAACCACTGCCCCCGCGCTATACCCGTGGCGTTCTGGCCAAATACTCGAAGCTCGTGCGCTCCGCTGCGGAGGGCGCGACCACGGGTTGAGGTCTGCCCTCGATCATCGATCGCTCCATCAAGGAATCCCCATGTCTGCCGAATCCGCCACGGCCGTGCCCCGGCCCCCTGCCCGCAGCGCTTCCGCGCCCGTGCTCACGGGGGCGCAGGCGGTCGTCCGTTCGCTCGAGCTGCTCGGCATCACCGACGTGTTCGGTCTGCCCGGCGGCGCCATCCTTCCCGTCTACGACCCGCTCATGGACAGCACCGAGCTGCGCCACATCCTCGTGCGTCACGAGCAGGGCGCCGGTCACGCCGCCGAGGGATACGCCTCGGCATCGGGCAAGACCGGCGTCGCGATCGCGACCTCGGGCCCGGGCGCGACCAACCTCGTCACCGCTATCGCCGATGCCTACATGGACTCGGTGCCGATCGTCTGCATCACCGGGCAGGTGTTCTCGAACCTGATGGGGACCGATGCCTTCCAGGAGGCAGACATCGTGGGCATCACGATGCCCATAACGAAGCACTCCTTCCTGGTGAAGCGCGCGGAAGACATTCCCGCCGCGATCGCCTCGGCGTTCCATGTCGCAGGCACCGGTCGCCCCGGTCCCGTGCTCGTGGACATCACCAAGGATGCTCAGCAGGCTGAGGCGCCCTTCCTCTGGCCGCCGAAGATCGACCTCCCCGGCTATCGCCCGGTCACCAAGGCGCACGGCAAGCAGATCCAGGCCGCCGCGCAGCTTCTGGCTCAGGCCAAGAAGCCCGTACTGTACGTCGGCGGCGGCATCATTCGTGCACACGCGTCGGAGGAGCTGTTGACTCTGGCCGAGACGACGGGCGCACCCGTGGTCACCACGCTGATGGCGCGCGGCGCATTCCCGGACTCGCACGCCCAGCAGCTCGGCATGCCGGGCATGCACGGCACGGTTCCCGCAGTGCTTGCTCTGCAGGAGGCCGATCTGCTGGTCGCGCTCGGCGCACGGTTCGACGACCGAGTCACCGGCAAGGCGGCGTTGTTCGCGCCACATGCGCAAGTCGTGCACGTGGATATCGATCCGGCCGAGATCTCCAAGATCCGCAACGCCGACGTGCCGATTGTGGGCGATCTGAAAGACGTGCTCGTCGACCTCGATGCCGCCTATCGTGCGGCCATCGCCGATGAAGCGCCCGACATCACCGAATGGTGGTCGTACCTCGATGGCCTCCGCGATCAGTTCCCGCTCGGCTACACCCAGCCGGCAGACGGACTCATGTCGCCGCAGTACGTGATCCAGCGCATCGGTGAGATCACCGGTCCCGAGGGCATTTACGCGTCCGGAGTCGGACAGCACCAGATGTGGGCCGCGCAGTTCATCAAGTACGAGCGTCCCAACGCCTGGCTCAATTCGGGCGGTGCCGGAACCATGGGGTATTCCGTGCCTGCGGCCATGGGGGCGAAGGTGGCCGAGCCGCATCGCGACGTGTGGGCGATCGACGGCGACGGCTGCTTCCAGATGACCAATCAGGAACTCGCCACCTGCGCGATCAACAACATCCCGATCAAAGTCGCGATCATCAACAACTCGTCGCTGGGCATGGTGCGGCAGTGGCAGACGCTCTTCTACGACGGACGCTACTCGAACACCGACCTGAACACGGGTCACGGCAGTATCCGCATCCCGGATTTCGTCAAGCTGGCCGAGGCGTACGGCTGCCTCGCCATCCGCGTCGAGAAGGAGGAAGACGTGGATGCCGCGATCACGCTCGCTCTCGCCACGAACGACCGCCCCGTGGTGATCGATTTCGTCGTGAGCGCCGAGGCGATGGTGTGGCCGATGGTTCCCCAGGGCGTCAGCAACAGCTATGTCCAGTACGCGCGTGAGCACGCGCCGGCGTTCGAGCAGGAGGACTGAGCCATGCCCAGCCACGTGCTGAGCCTCCTCGTGGAGGACAAGCCGGGTCTGCTGACCCGGGTCGCAGGTCTTTTCGCCCGTCGCGGCTTCAACATCGAGTCGCTCGCCGTGGGCGTCACCGAGATTCCGGGGCTCTCCCGTATCACGGTGGTCGTCGACGTCGACCAGCAGCCGCTCGAACAGGTGACGAAGCAGCTCAACAAGCTGATCAACGTGATCAAGATCGTCGAGCTTGAACCCTCGTCATCCGTGCAGCGCGAGCACATGCTCGTGAAAGTTCGGGCCGACAATGCGAGCCGCTCGAGCGTGCTCGAGGTCGTGAACCTCTTCCGTGCGTCGGTGGTGGACTACGCGCCCGATTCGCTGGTCGTCGAAGTGACCGGAGACCAGGGGAAGGTTAAAGCCATGTTGCGTGCGCTCGAGACATTAGGCATCAAGGAGCTCTCGCAGTCGGGCCTGGTCGCCATCGGCCGCGGCGGCAAGAGCATCACCGAGCGCGTCCTGCGCAGCTGAACCACTTTCGAGCGTCTCGTTCGCTGCGCTCGTTCAACGACCAACAGATACAAGGAGAAACACACCACCATGGCCGAACTCTTCTATGACGCCGACGCTGACCTCTCGATCATCCAGAGCAAGAAGGTCGCGATCGTCGGCTACGGCTCGCAGGGCCACGCGCATGCGCAGAACCTGCGCGACTCGGGCGTCGAGGTTGTCATCGCCCTCAAGGACGGCTCGAAGTCCATCGCCAAGGCGCAGGAGGACGGCTTCGACGTGAAGTCCGTCGCGGATGCCACCGAGTGGGCCGATGTGATCATGATCCTCGCGCCCGACCAGCACCAGCGCGGCATCTACACCGACAGCATCAAGGACAAGCTGACCTCGGGCAAGGCCCTTGCCTTCGCCCACGGCTTCAACATCCGCTTCGGCTACATCGACGCCCCCGAGGGTGTCGATGTCATCCTCATCGCGCCGAAGGCTCCCGGCCACACCGTCCGTCGCGAGTTCGTCGCCGGCCGCGGCATCCCCGACATCATCGCCGTCGAGCGCGACGCGTCGGGTCACGCCTGGGACCTCGCCCTGTCGTACGCCAAGGCCATCGGCGGAACACGCGCGGGCGTCATCAAGACGACCTTCACCGAAGAGACCGAGACCGACCTGTTCGGCGAGCAGTCCGTGCTGTGCGGCGGCACCTCGCAGCTCGTGCAGTATGGGTTCGAGACCCTCGTCGAGGCGGGCTACCAGCCCGAGATCGCCTACTTCGAGGTGCTCCACGAGCTCAAGCTCATCGTCGACCTCATGTGGGAGGGCGGCATCGCCAAGCAGCGCTGGTCGATCTCCGACACGGCAGAGTACGGCGACTACGTCTCGGGTCCGCGGGTCATCGACCCGAGTGTCAAGGAGCACATGAAGGAGGTCCTCGGCGACATCCAGTCGGGTGCCTTCGCGAAGCGCTTCATCGACGACCAGGATGCCGGTGCCCCCGAATTCCTCGCGCTCCGTGCCAAGGGTGCGGCGCACCCGATCGAGGCCACGGGCAAGGAGCTGCGCTCCCTGTTCGCGTGGAAGCAGCAGGACTCCGACTACACCGAGGGTTCCGCCGCGCGCTGAGCCGCGGCATCCGCCCCACCAGACCGCCGTCCTATCCGGCACGGCTCCCGCCCGGCCGTCGCTTCCTCCACCCGGGGAGGCGGCGGCCGGGCGCTTTCGTTCGGTGAGCGCAGGCGTGGCCTGCCCGCCCGCACACCACGCGCGAAACCACACCCTCCGCGCCAATCCACACGTGGTGATCGTCTTGCGGTGTGGATTCGACGCTCGAGTGTGGATTCGCACGCCGGCGGTACCACGCAGGTGTACCGTCTGCCGAGGAGGCACACGATGACGGGGTCTGGCACGAAGGACGATCCGTGGCAGCTGACCACGGCGCCGGGAACATCGCAATACACGATGTTCCGCGACGACACGGCGGAGCCGCCGTTGCTGATCTGCCAGGTCGGCACGACGAAGCTCACCTACCTCGCACGCGCGGTCGACGACCTCCCGGCCTGGCTCGTTGCGCGGGGAGAGTGGGTCGACCTCGGTTCTGCCGATGAACGGAAACCGGCTGTCGCGGGCACCGTCGAGAGTTGGGGTCGCGACCCCGCCAACCCGGTCGCCGGTTGGTACGGCCAGCGCAAGGGATATCGCGGGAGGTTCGAGATGTACGTGCCACCACTCCTCGAAGAACTCGGCCTCGCCGAACTCACGCACGACAAACGCAGTAACCGGATGCGCGCGATCAGTTCGTAGTCGGCGCATTACGCTGGGGGTATGGCCGGCTACCGCGACGAAGCACTTTCGTGGGATGGCGACGAGGACC
>JAHIOK010000372.1 GCA_018895315.1 Actinomycetota bacterium
CGCTGTCGCGTCACTGACGTCGTCAACCGAGGGTGACGTCGACCTGGATCTCGGCGGCGAGGTGTTCGATCGCGGACTGGACGTCGTCGACATCGACGGATGCCGGCACCCGCGCCGTGATCGTCGCCTCGAACAGGCGGCCCCCCGACATGGCGGCATCCCGGGTCTCGGTCGCCATGCGCTCGATGCTGACGCCGTGGGAGCTGAGAGTCGAGGCGAGCTCGCGCACGATGCCCGGGCGGTCATTGCCCAGCACTTGGAAGCCGAACACTCGGTCGACCTCCGCCGCGTCAGAACCCGCACCCGCGTGTGAGGTCACCGTCAGTCCATCCAGCACCCCGAGCGCCGACCGCAATTCGGCCTCGCGCTCCGCGGGCACCGAGACCTCGATGATGCCGGCGAAGGCTCCCGCGAGTTCGGCGAGCTGGCTGTTCTCCCAGTTGCCGCCGTGCGCGTCCACGACATCGGCCACCGCCGCGACGAGGCCGTGACGATCGTCGCCGACGACGGTGAGTACGAGCGTTGTCATGCCCACAGCGTAGCCACCGCGCCCACCATCCGTCAGGCCAAGACCTCCGACGACGCGCCCGAGTTGCACGCAACGCGGCGCGGGCGGAGAGTGGGCGGATGATGCCATCCACGCCGCCGCCTTCCGCCGCCGAATACTGGGAGACCCGCTACCGCGAGAGCGGCCGGTCGTGGAGCGGCCGGGTGAACGCCGCGCTCGAACGCGAGATCGCGGGGGTCGCCCCGGGCACCGCGCTCGATCTGGGGAGCGGCGAGGGCGGCGACGCACTGTGGCTCGCCCGCCAGGGCTGGGCCGTGACGGCGGTGGATATCGCCCCGTCGGCACTCGCGCTCGGCGCCGCAGCGCAGCATCCGGACGACGACATCACCTGGGTCGCCGCCGACCTCGCCGAATGGATGCCGCCCACGCAGTACGACCTCGTGACGTCATGCTTCCTGCACTCCAGTGTCGAGCTCCCCCGCGAGGCGATCCTCCGTCGTGCGGCGGGCGCGGTCGCCCCCGGCGGCATCCTGCTGATCGTCGGACACGCGGGCGTACCGCACTGGGCGCATGCCGACGCGCACGATGAAGGCGGGCACGACCCGGTCGAACTGCCGACGCCCGATGACGTGTACGCGACGCTGTTCACCGACTCGGCCCTCGTGCCCGCAGAGTGGACCGTGCTCACGAAGGCGCTCATCGATCGCGTCGGCGTCGGCCCCGACGGGTCGACGGGGCCGATCGCCGACAGCGTGCTGAAGCTGAGGCGGCGGTAGATTCCGTGCGTTTCGCGGAAACGGCTCAGCGGATGACGTTGATCGTCCCCGTGAGGGGATAGGGATCCTCCCCGGGCTCCGGCGCCTCGAGCAGCAGGAAGAGCCCGCCGTAGGCATCGAGATCCAGCGCAAAACTGTTGAGGTCGTCGACGTGGGCGATCTCGTCGCCGGTCGCGGCATCCACCACTCGGCTTCCGGGCGCGAGCGCATCGGAGCGCACCGTGCCGCTGACCGCCTCGCCGGAGAAGTTCAGCGCGGTGATCTGCAACGCCGCCTCCCCCGCCTCTCCGCGATCGAGCCGATGGACCATCACGAGCATGCTCGGATGCGCGACCGGCGGGATGTCGACCTGCGTGGCGACCGCGATCTCGTTCGCGCGGCGGATGTCGAGCACCCTCCGCAGACCCGAGAGGAACGAGTCTGGCTGCTCGAGCTGCGCCGGCAGCGACCCGTAGAGCGACCGCGCCCGCGGCATCCCCGCTCGCGACTTCGTCGCCTCGGGAGCCGCGTCGAGCAGATCGTGCGCCCCGCGCTCGATCCACCGGGTGTCTCCCGATGAGATGAGTGCCCGCACCTCGTCGGTCGGCAGCGTCAGGGTTCCGGTGAGGTCCCAGCCCGACAGTGCGAACACGCCCGGCTGCCACGCGTTGTACTTCGCCAGCAGCAGGTGCGCGTCACGGATGGCGGGAACGTCGGCATCGGTGATGTCCTCGAGCCGCGCCTTTCCCTGCGTCGCGGCGATCAGCGACGCGGTGGTGCAGGCGATGCCGTTCTGCGTGAATACCAGGTTGTAGTCGGACTCGACCGTGAGCTTCTGGGTGAGCTCGGCGCGGATCAGCTCGGCAAGGTCTCCCCCGGTGATCTCGTGACCGCGGAATGGATAGACATCGGCGCGATGCGCGGTCGCCCAGTGCACGAGCTCGTACGTGAGCTCGTCGTGGTTCTGCAGACCGTGCACGAGCTGCACCGGCTCGACCCCGATCGCGAGGGCCGTGGTCAGCGCCAGCCGGAGGAACTCGGTCTGGCCTGTCGCGAGCGCGTGGTGGTAGCCCGGCCGTGTCACGAAGTCATAGGAGAGGTCGGCCCCGACCGCACCCGTGTCGCGGATGTCTTCGATCGTAAGGTTGAGCTCCTGGAACGTGAAACCGCCGACCTTGCGCACCATCCCCGCGATGATGTGGTTCGCGGCGTGCGAGAGCGGATGCCCCTCCGACCAGCCCGGCAAACCGCCCGCGCTCTTCTCCACACCGAGGAAACCGTTCGCGTCGAGGCGCAGGGCACTCGTGCCGAGGTCGCCCAGGGAGTGCAGGGCGTCGCCGATCACCAGGCGCATGCCGGCGAACGTCGGGTCGAGCCAGTTGATCGAGGGCTGGCCCTCCTTGAAGTAGTGCAGGTACACCCAGCGACGCTCGACGCCATCGGTGCCGACGACGGGCGGTGTGACGCTCCAGTTCGTCTCCTTGACGCCAGGCGTGTAGAAGATGACGCGCTGGAGCTCGCCGATGATGTAGCCGTTCTCGCTGAGCACGCGCTCACGCTCGGCATCGAGATTGACCGAATCGCGGCCTTCGGGAACCCCGGGCAGCAGGTGCCAGTCCTCGGGCGGGATCTCCACCATGTGGTAC
>JAHIOK010000373.1 GCA_018895315.1 Actinomycetota bacterium
GGATCGCGGCCCCTTCTCCGGGAATGTTGCGGCGTCCGACGATCCACGGCCGGAAGACCGCCTTGAGGATAGGACCGATCACGACGTACTTCATCAGCCAGTAGAACATCGCCTACACACTCCCGGCGGCGAGGTCGGCGACGCCGATCAGGCCGGCATCGTTGACGAGCTGTGCGATGGCGAAGGCGGCGACCGGTCGCTCGCCATATCCCGGCAGCGACGTCTCGTACGCGATCCGTACGGGTTCGAGCAGGTCGTCGCCGAGCTGGGCCACTCCCCCGCCGATCACGAAGAGCTCCGGATCGAGGACAGCCTGGAATCCACCACATGCCTCGCCCAGTGCGGTCGCGACGCGGCGCAGCGCTTCGGTCGCCCCCGGATCACCGGCGAGGACGAGACGGGATACCGCGGGGCCCGGGATCGATCCCTTTTCCGCGCGCACCGCGGCGAGAGCGGTGCCGATCCCGCCTCCATCGGCGATGTCGTTGGCCGCCCGTTGCAGGGCACGGCCAGACGCATACTGCTCGAGGCATCCGTTCTGTCCGCATCCGCAGGGCAATCCGTCGCGGATGAATCGCGTGTGGCCGAGCTCACCAGCGATGCCATGACCACCGCGGAACAGCTCACCGCCCAGCACGATCGCACCGCCGACGCCGGTGCCCATCGTGAGCATGACCATGTCGGAGACGTCGCGACCCGCGCCGAAGCGGAACTCCGCCCATCCGGCCGCGTTGGCATCGTTCTCGATCGTCACCGGCATGCTCAGCCGGCGTTGCAGATCGTCGCGCAGCGGCTCGTCGTGCCAGTCGATGTTCGGAGCGTGGATGACGGTGGCTCGGTCACGATCGATGAATCCGGCCGCCGCAACACCGACCGCGGCGACGTCGTGACGCGCGGAGAGGTGACGAGCCATATCGACAACGGCATCAGCCAACGCCCCGGTGTATGCGGGTGTATCCACACGCAGCTTGTCGTGGATGACGCCGTCGGCGTCGACCACACCACCCGCGATCTTCGTCCCGCCGATGTCGATTCCGAGGGTGAGCACCGCTGAAGTCTAGTGCGCCGCGACCCGGCCCGAAGGTGCGGCCGCTGCTCCGCATAGACTCGAGAGACCCCCGTTCGAAAGTTCCGGTACCGAAGGAGTTGCCGTGGTCCAGTTCGAAGTACCCGCAATCGTGCCCGCCGATCCTCAGGCCAACATCGCCGACCTGTTGGTCGAGCGCGTCCGCGCGACCCCCGATCGACCGCTGTTCGCGGTTCCGGAGGCCGACGGCTGGCGAGACATCACCGCCGCGGAGTTCCAACGACAAGTGATCGCGCTCGCGAAGGGCTTTGCCAGCGCCGGCATCCAGCCCGGCGACAAGGTCGGCTTCATCGCCCGCACCACCTACGAGTGGTCGCTGGTCGATTTCGCCCTGTTCTATGCCGGCGCCGTCATGGTTCCGGTATACGAGACCAGCTCCGCCACGCAGGTGGCATGGAATCTCGCGGACTCGGGTGCCATCGCCTGCATCGCCGAACTGCCGGAGCACTCCGCCCGCCTGGAAGAAGCCCGTGCGGAGCTCCCACTGATCCGCGACGTCTGGGCCATGCATGCTGGCGACCTCGCCACGCTGGTCGACCAGGGCACCGCCATCGCCGACGAGGAGATCGAGCGACGGCGCTCACTCGCGAACGCCTCCGACATCGCGACGCTGATCTACACCTCCGGATCGACCGGACGACCGAAGGGATGCGTCCTCACGCACGCGAACTTCGTGGAGCTCGCGCGGAATGCCTCCCGTTCGCTGCACGAGGTCGTCGAGACTCCGGGTGCCTCCACGCTGCTTTTCATCACGACGGCCCACGTGTTCGCTCGCTTCATCTCGATCCTGAATGTGCACGCCGGCGTGAAGACCGGCCACCAGCCCGATACGAAGCAGCTCCTTCCCGCACTCGGATCGTTCCAGCCGACGTTCCTTCTCGCCGTCCCCCGCGTCTTCGAGAAGGTGTACAACTCCGCCGAGCAGAAGGCCGAGGCCGGTGGCCGCGGCAAGATCTTCCGCGCTGCGGCCGCCGCAGCGATCGAGCACTCGAAGCTCGGGCAGGCGGGAGCAAAGATCCCGTTCGGCCTCCGCATGAAGTTCGCGATCTTCGACCGCCTCGTCTATAGCAAGCTCCGCGCGGCGATGGGCGGACGCATCGTCTA
>JAHIOK010000374.1 GCA_018895315.1 Actinomycetota bacterium
TCACTCTGGAGGCGGGGGTGAGCCTGGGCGCGATGCCGGTGTTCCGCTTCGGCACCGAGGCGCAGCAGCGTGACCTTCTGCCTGACTTGCTCGCCGGCCGCGCGCTCGCCGGGTTCGGTCTGACCGAGCCGGAGGCGGGAAGCGATGCCGGTGCCACGCGCACGACGGCGAGACTCGAGAGCGGGGAGTGGGTGCTCGACGGGTCGAAGCAGTTCATCACCAACTCGGGCACCGACATCACCCGGTTCGTGACGGTCACAGCCGTCACCGGTGAGAACTCCGGCCGCAAGGAGATTTCGACCATCATCGTGCCCAGCGGCACGCCCGGGTTCGTCGTCGGTCCGGCGTACGACAAGGTCGGGTGGCACGCCTCCGACACCCACCCGTTGAGCTTCGACGGCGCTCGAGTGCCCGAGGCCAACCTTCTCGGGGAACAGGGCCGAGGCTTCGCGAATTTCTTGCACATCCTCGACGAAGGCCGCATCGCGATCGCCGCGTTGTCGACCGGGGCGGCCGAGGGATGCCTCGAGGCCGCCGTCGACTATGCGAAGAAGCGCACCGTGTTCGGTGAGGCGCTCGCCGGGCGTCAAGGCATCCAGTTCATGCTCGCTCGCATGCAGGTGCGCGTGCACAATGCCCGTCTGGCCTGGCACCACGCCGCCCGCCTGCGCGACGCAGGAAAGCCGTTCAAGACCGAGGCGGCGATGGCGAAACTCACCGCGAGCGATGCCGCGATGGACAACGCGCGCGATGCGACGCAGGTCTTCGGGGGCAATGGCTTCATGAACGAATACCCGGTCGCTCGGCACTACCGCGACTCCAAGATCCTCGAGATCGGCGAGGGCACGAGCGAGGTGCAGCTGCTGGTCATTTCGCGCGCGATGGGGCTCGGGTAGCGTGTCGGGCGTGACGGACTTCACCCTCGGACCGGCGCTGCTCTTCTGCCCGGCCGACCGCCCCGAGCGCTTCGCGAAAGCTCTCGATCGCGCGGATGCCGTGATCCTGGATCTCGAGGATGCCGTGGCACCCGGCGCCAAGGTCGGCGCGCGCGGTGCCCTCATCGACTCCGATCTCCACCCCGAGCGGGTCATCGTGCGGGTCAACCCGCTGGGGTCCGCTGACTTCGTCTCCGACATGGCGACCCTGTCGCAGACCGACTACCGCACGGTCATGGTGGCCAAAGCGGAGTCGGCGAAGGCGATCGGCAAGGTCGACGCCCGCTTCGGGATCATCGCGCTCTGCGAGACGGCCCGCGGAGTGGCATCGGCCGAGAAGGTCGCGGCACTCCCGAACGTGACGGCGCTGATGTGGGGTGCGGAGGATCTGGTCGCCTCTCTCGGCGGCACCTCGAGTCGCAAGCCCAACGGCCGCTACCGAGACGTTGCCCGCGCGGCGCGGTCGCGGGTGCTGCTGGCTGCAGGCGCCCATGGGAAAGCCGCAATCGACGCGGTGCATCTCGACATCGATGACGCCAAGGGGCTGACACGGGAGGCGGCGGATGCGGCGGCATCCGGCTTCACGGCGAGCGCCTGCATCCACCCCGCCCAGGTCGACCTGATTCGCGCTGCGTATCGCCCCGACGCGAAGACGGTGTCGTGGGCGCGTGACGTGCTCGCGGCCGCTGCGGAGCACGGTGGGGGCGGGGTGTTCCGCTTCGACGGGCGCATGATCGACGAGCCCGTGCTGCGGCATGCCCGCGCCGTGCTCGGGCGCACCTGAGGGCTGCAGCTCAGGCCGTGCTGGCGGAGTAGGAGACGAGCCGCAGGCGCTCGCGCTCGACGAGGAACGTCGTGGCCGAGCCGTTCGCGAGGCGCTCGCCGTCGGCGGGGAACTCTTCGCGGGACGCATGCCGGATGAGCTCGCGGATGAGCGCGCCGTGCGAGACGACGATCAGCGAGGCGGCGGCGGGTGCCGTATCGCGCCGGGCATCGCGGGTCACGGTGCGCAGGGCCTTCAGCGCGCGTGCCCGGAGGCGGTCGCGGGTTTCGGCGCCCGGCACATCCGCGGTGTGCCAGTTGCCCCATCGTGTGGAGAACTCGTCGGACTGGATGCCTTCGGCCTCTCCGTAGGCACGTTCGCGCAAGGCGGGGTAGACGCGCGGTCCCGCGACGCCGAGCTCGGCTGCGATGATCTCCGCCGTCTCGCGTGCGCGGGAGAGGTCGCTCGAGACGACCGTCAGGGGAACGTCATCGAGCTGCGTGCGCAACAGGATTGCGGCATCCCGTGCCTGCTGGCGGCCGGTGTCGTTCAGGGGGATGTCGGTCGTGCCCTGGATGCGACGGTCCCGGTTCCAATCGGTCTCGCCGTGGCGCACGAGTGTCAGGAAAGTCATGGGGTTCTGCCGATCTTGGGTGTCAGCGTGCTGCAGGGAGGGCGACCGCAAGGGTGCGCAGCACTTCGGTCGCTCCCGTGTCTATCTTCACGGTAGCCCGCGCATCGACCCGGGTGGCGCCGCGATTGATGATCACGACGGGGAGCTTGCGGCGACGCGCCCGTTCGACCAGTCGAATTCCGGAGTTGACGACGAGCGATGACCCGGCGACGACCAGCGCCTCGCTCGTGTGGACGAGCTGCTCGGCTTCGCGGAACTTCTCGGCGGGGATGAACTCGCCGAAGAAGACGACGTCGGGCTTGAGCATTCCGTCGCAGACGGTGCACATCGGCACCACGAAATCCTCGACGGTCTCGGGCCGAACATCGCCGTCCGGGCCCAGGACGACGTCGTCATCGATGGCCAACCAGGGGTTGTCGGCCTCGACGCGCACGGCGAGATCTCGCCGGTCGAACACCTGACCGCAGTGCGTGCAGAACACCCGCCGCATCGTGCCGTGCAGTTCGACGACCCGGCGACTGCCCGCGCGCACGTGCAATCCGTCGACGTTCTGAGTCACGACGCCTGTGGCGATCTCGGAGGCCTCGAGCGATGCGATCGCCTCGTGCCCGCCGTTGGGGCTCGCCGACGCGAACGTTCGCCAGCCGAGGTGGCTGCCCACCCAGTAGCGACGCCGGGCCTGTTCGCTGGCGAGGAACTGCTGGGCCGTCATCGGAGTGCGCTCGGGTGCACCCTTGCCGCGATAGTCGGGGATGCCGGAGTCGGTGGAGACGCCGGCGCCGGTGAGGAACGCGACACGACGGCCCGCGAGGGCATCGATCGCTCGCCCGATCAGGGCGGAGGTCGCCGGGTCGTACTCGTCCGTGTCGAGACCTGTCACGATCGTCACCCGCTCACCCCCTGGAACTCGGGTCCTGCATCGAGTCTAAGCCGGTCGGTTTTCGGGCATGTTACGGCTGAGGCATCCTGGAGACGTGCAGCAGATTCATATCGATGATCCGTCCGACGAGCGGCTGGCCGATTACCGCGGACTGACGGATGTCGCGCTGCGTCGCGTGCTCGAACCCGCGGGTGGCCTTTACATGGCGGAATCCGCCAAGGTGATCGCTCGCGCGCTCGCTGCGGGCCATCGTCCGCGCTCGATTCTCGTGCAAGACAAATGGCTGCCGGACATGATCGAGCTGCTCGCTGCGCACGAAGACGTGCCGGTCTTCGTGGTCTCGGCCGCCGTGGCCGAGCAGGTGACGGGATTCGCCGTGCACCGCGGCGCGCTCGCGGCCATGCACCGCCCGGTGCTGCCGAGCGTCGCCGAGGTCGTGGCGGGCGCGCGACTGGTGGTCATCCTCGAAGACATCGTGGATCACACCAACGTCGGCGCTGCGTTCCGCGCTGCCGCGGGCCTCGGTGCCGACGCGGTGCTCGTGACTCCCCGCTGCGCCGATCCGCTCTATCGCCGGAGCGTGCGGGTGAGCATGGGGACGGTGTTCCAGGTGCCGTGGACGCGGGTGCCGGGATGGGCCGCGACGCGCGAGATGCTCCACGCCGAAGGCATCCATCTGGCCGGTCTCGCGCTCGCCGAGGGCGCGGTGCCCCTCGATGTCTTCGCCGCGCAGCGCCCCGAGCGCGTCGCGCTGATGATGGGCTCGGAGGGTGACGGCCTGAGTCGATGGGCGCTGGCCGCTGCCGACACGCTCGTCACGATCCCGATGGCCGGGGGAGTGGACTCGCTGAACGTCGCCGCCGCCAGCGCGGTAGCGATCTGGGCGCTCCGACCCGTCGGCTAGGTCTCAGACCTGCTCGCCGCGGGATGCCGCGGCATTCTGTCCGGGGGCGAGCGTGATGACAGGGAGCGGTTCGGGCCGCTTGGCAGAGATGTTGTCTCCGGAGGACTGATGGCGCAGCCGCCGCAGCACCCACGGCACGAAGTACGAGCGCGCCCAGACGAGGTCGACGGCGCGCGCCTCGCGCCAGGTGCGGGTCGGTACGGGGTCGGGCTGCATCGGCTGCAGGTCGTTCGGCACGTTCAGCGCCCGCAGCACCATGCGCGCGACCTCGTGGTGACCGAGCGCGTTCAGGTGAAGTCGGTCGTCGTCGAAGAATCGCTGGTCTTGGATCGACTTCAACGACCACTGGTCGGCGACGATGCAGTCGTACGTCTCGGCGATCGCGCGCACGTTCTCGTTGTAGATCGCCGCCTTGCCGCGCAGGCCGCGGAAGACGGGAGTGAAGTTCGTGTCGATCGCGGTGAACACGACGATGGTCGCGCCGCTGGCGCTCAGCCGCGCGATCGCCGATTCGAACTGTGCGGAGATCACGTCGGGATCGGTGCCGGGGCGGATCACATCGTTGCCGCCGGCGCAGATCGTGATCAGGTCGGGCTTCAAAGCGAGTGCCGGTTCGATTTGATCCGCCACGATCTGAGCGATGAGCTTGCCGCGTACCGCGAGGTTGGCGTAGGCGAAGTCGGGTGCCTGCTGCGAGAGCACTTCGGCGACCCGGTCTGCCCAGCCGCGATGTCCACCCGGCGATGACGTCTCCGGATCGCCGATGCCCTCGGTGAACGAGTCCCCGATCGCGACGTATCGTCGCCACGGGTGCACCGTGGGGTTATCGGCCATCGGAATGATCGGGTGCTCGGTCTGGGTCATCGGCTCCTCCCTTCTCAGACTAGCCCCGCTCTCTCTCGCGGTGCTCGGGTGTCGGCGCGGTCGCTTATCGTGGATGTTCGCGCGACGCTCGTAGATGTTCGCGCGAGGTACGGAAGGGGGCACGGTGGACGACGATCCGACGGCTACCCCCGAACCCGGCCCCCACATCGGCAGCTTCGCCGCTGAGCACCTCTCGCCGTCCTACCCGCAGCGCGCACCGTGGGGCACGGCCCAGCGGCTGCGTGCGTGGCAGGCCGAGGCACTCGACATCTACTTCGGCCTCGACGGGCCCGACGGCGTCGGCGGCGGACCCCGCGACTTCCTCGCCGCGGCAACACCCGGTGCAGGCAAGACCACGTTCGCGCTGAGACTTGCGAGCGAACTCGTGCGCCGCCGCATCATCGACCGCATCGTCGTGGTCGCCCCCACCGAGCACCTGAAGACGCAGTGGGCCGATGCGGCGGCCCGCGCATCCATTCGGCTCGATCCGGCGTTCAGCAACCGCCATTCCGCGCCTTCGCGCCAGTATCACGGCGTGGTCGTGACGTACGCGCAGGTGGCAGTGAAATCGTCGGTGCACGAACGTCTGATCATGGATGCCCGCACCCTCGTCATCCTCGATGAGGTCCATCACGGGGGCGACGCGCTCAGCTGGGGTGAAGCCCTTCGCGACGCATTCGCGCGCGCGACTCGACGCCTGCTGCTCAGCGGAACCCCCTTCCGCAGCGACACGGCCCCGATTCCGTTCGTCGAGTACCACCCCGACGCGCACGGCATCCGCGTCTCCCGCACCGATTACGCCTATGGCTACCGTCGTGCGCTCGAGGACGGCGTGGTGCGGCCGGTGATCTTCCTCGTCTACGCCGGCAAGATGCGCTGGCGCACGAAGACCGGCGACGAGATGGA
>JAHIOK010000375.1 GCA_018895315.1 Actinomycetota bacterium
AACGGCGATCGAGGGGATCAGTGACACCGAGACCAACCCGATCGCCGCCACCAGCGGCAGCCGCGCGGTGAGCACGACGTGGTCGAAGATGATCGCGAGCAGGCCGGCGGCGCCGACGATGAGGATGGTGAGTGAGTCGGTCGCGGCGAGGGGTGCCGAACCCAGGGTGATCTCCTGCACGGCGGTCTCGTACATCACTGGGACGGCGGAGAGCGTGGCCGGAGTGGGGATGATCCACAGGAGCGCCGTATCGCGGGCGAAGATCAGCGTCATGGCCAGCACCCAGACGAGCGACTCGATGAGACTCACCGCCAACGCGGGAACTCGCGATCGTCGTGCCAGTACGCCGGCGGCGAGGATCGCTCCCGCGACGACGAGAACTCCGAGCACCCACCAGCTCGGAGAGATCACGCGCATGAGGGGGAGCAGCGCGGAGACGATGCCGACGAGAACACCGATCGCCAGCGACAGGTCGCCCGGGCGGAAACGCGCGCGTTCAGCCGAAGGCATGACTCGCACCTCGATCGGCGACGCCGGCCCACGCTCGGTCCAGATCGATGCCCGGACCGATCGCGACGGCATGCCAGCCGGATGCCTCCGCCCGTTCGAGAGCCTCGCTCGAGGCGTCGACGGCCAGCAGGATCGGAAGGGCAGAGTGGTGCGGCACCGCGGCGAGCACCTCGACATCCTGCGGGTCGATACAGCCGGCGATCAGCACGAGCGGGCCGGTGAGCGAACCGCCGAACAGCGCAGGGACATGTCTGAGGTGATCCTCGTGGCGCGCGACGAGCGTCGCGAACTGCGCGGCCATCGCGTCGACCTCGGCGGTGTCGTTGCCGTCGATCGGCTCCCATAGCGGCGTTCCGTCGGTGTCGAGCAGATCGACCGCGTATCCCTCATGGACGAGGCGTGCGATCGCCGAGACGCAGGCGGAGAGCGCGGCTTCGAAGCGGGGATCGGTGCCGGCGGCATCCATCGCGTCCGTCGACCAGCGCGGGACACCCCGATCGAAGACGACGACGGCATGCGGTGTCGACTCCTGTTCTTCCTGCCTGACCATGAGGGCGTCGCGATGCGCGCTGGCGCGCCAATGGATGCGACGCATCGAGTCACCCGCGGTGTAGGGCCGCGCCACGAGGTTGTCCGAGCCCTGACCGAGCTGTGTCGTCGTCGACTGCAGCGTGCCGCCGGTCTCGCCGGCGAGACTCGCCAGCGGCGACAGCTCGACGATCGCGGGAGCCACCACGACGCGCGTGCGATCTCCCACCGTGATCGATCGGCGGGCCAGCCCGAAGGGATCGGCCGAGGTGATCTGCAGCGGACCGATCCAGTGGACCCCTCGGCTCACGGTGGCGAGGTCGTAGGTGACGTGCACCGACTGATCGCCTCCGCGCAGTCCTGAGCCGACCGAGGGGAAGTCGCCCGATGCGGATGCCGTCATGCCGGGAGGCACGATGTCGCGCCAGGTCCCCGGAGCGGTAGGCAGCGCGGTGCGCACGCCGACGTGCACCGAGACCCTGGCCGCGCCGCCCACGGCGGGAACGTCGGGGGAGAGGGATCGGGTGACCGTGTCGCCGCGACGCACGGCGTACAAAGACGCGAACGACGCGGTCAGCACGGCGAGTATCAGCACACCGAAGTAGACGAGCTCGACGAGCCCGAGCTCATTGGCCACCGCGAAGCACGCGAGCGCTGTGACGAGCGCTCCTGTGCCTCGGAGGGTCAACGGCCACGCGCTCCTCATCGCGAGGTCACCGCCCGTCGCGGTGACGGATCGGGGCACCAGAGACGTCGCGGAGAGACATCACTGCCGCGACGCGAGAGGCACGCGCACCGCGCCGGCGATCTGCTGGAGGACGAGAGCGACGCTGTCGGCGTTGGAGCGCGATCTCGCGCCACCACTGACCCGGTTCGGTATCAACCGGTGAGCGAATACCGGCGAGAGCAGGGCGAGGATGTCGTCCGGGATGACGAAGCCGCGGCCGTCGAGCGCCGCCCACACCTTGGCAGCGCGCACCAACTGGAGAGTGGCGCGGGGGCTCGCTCCGAGACGCAGCTCAGGGTGTGTGCGTGTGGCATGTGACAGAGCGACGGCGTATTCCTCGATCGCCGGAGCCACATGGACGGCCCGCGCCCAGGCGATCAACTCGGCGACCTGCTGTGACGAGACCACCGGGCGAAGAGCCGCGAGCGGATTGTCGGAGTCGCGCTGGCGGAGCATGAGCGCCTCCGATCGCGCATCGGGGTAGCCCATCGAGATGCGCATCATGAATCGGTCGCGCTGAGCCTCGGGGAGCGCGTACGTCCCTTCCATCTCGAGCGGGTTCTGCGTGGCGACGACCAAGAACGGATCGGGCAGCGGATGCGTCATCCCATCGACGGTCACCTGCCCTTCCTCCATCGCCTCCAGCAGAGCCGACTGGGTCTTGGGGGAGGAGCGGTTGATCTCGTCGGCGATCACGATGTTCGCGAAGATCGCGCCCGATTTGAACTCGAACTCTCGCTCGATCGGGTTGAACACAGAGACACCCGTGACGTCGCTGGGCAGCAGATCGGGGGTGAATTGGATGCGGCGAACGCTCGCCTCGACCGACGCCGCGAGCGCACGCGCCAGCATGGTCTTGCCGACTCCCGGTACATCTTCGATGAGCAGGTGGCCCTGGGCGAGGAGCGCGACGAGAGCGGAACGGACGGCATCCGGTTTGCCATCGATGACCCGCGATACGGATGCGACGATCGCCGATGTCGCCTGTGCGAACGATTCGGGCGTGAGCGATGTCGAGCGGGGCGTTGGGCCGGCCGCTGTGCCGGTCGTCGCGATCTGATCCATCGGTTCTCCCTCGGATGCGCACGGTGCCGGAGACACGCGGGCGAGCGGCGGTGCTCGGGTTATCCGATCGTAACAAGCGTGCGGGACACCGGCTCCTGAGAGAACGCTGACCGATGACGGCCTTTCGGTCGCGTTAGAATGGTGGCAGCTCTCCGCGAGGCGGCATCCAGGCCAACTCCCCCAGGACGGAAACGTAGCAAGGGTAACCAGGCTCTGCCGGGT
>JAHIOK010000376.1 GCA_018895315.1 Actinomycetota bacterium
CAGCGTCGGCCGCTGCACCTGCTCGATGAGCCACGCGGTGGTCGCCGACTTGCCCGTCCCGGCCGCGCCGAGCAGCACGACATCGGTTTCGCCGGCGTTGATGCGCCCGGCGAGCTCGGCGATCGCGTGCGGCTGATCGCCGCTCGGCACGTAGTCGCTGACGACCTCGAAGGGCCGCACGGATCGGGTGGTCTGCATCACTCCAGGTTAGGCGGGGTCACCGACACCCGGGCGATCAAAGCCAGTCGCTCTCGCCGGATTCGAAGTCGCCCGTTGCGAAGTCATCCCAGTCGAGGTCGTCGGGATCGGAGGAGATCGGTGCTCCCCCGTCGGATCGGTGGCGCATGTCATCTCCCTTCATCCAGGGCTTCATTGCACATGGCGAGGCTACGCGGAGCGTGTGAACGGCCGATGTCGCCGCTGTGACCCCTCGTGAACGCGAACGATGCGGCGCGCTCAGATCGACAGACGATCCCAGAGATCGTCCGTCTGTCGCACGGTGTCCTCCATCGAGCCCGTCGTGTCGATGACGACGTCGGCGACGGACAGACGTGCGTCGTCGGAGACCTGCGCCCCGATGCGTGCCTCGGCCTCGGCCTGCGTCATCCCGCGCAGCTCCACGAGCCGACCGACCCGCAACGGGGCCGGCGCGTGCGCGACGACCACGACGTCCCACGGGTCGTCGATGCGGGCTTCGACCAGGAGCGGCACGTCGTATACGACGATCGCGGACGGATCCGCCGCGAACGCAGCGCCGAACCGCCGAGCGGACTCGTCGCGCACGGCCGGGTGCACGATCGCGTTCAGTCGGGCGAGAGCACCCGGATCACCGAACACCACGGCTCCCAGCGCCGCCCGGTCGAGCGAACCGTCGGCGTGCAGCATCCGCTGGCCGAACTCCGCCGCGATCGAGTGCAGCACGGGTGAGCCGGGTTGCTGCACGTCGCGAACGATCGCGTCGGCGTCGACGATCACTGCACCCCGTTCGGCGAGGCGGCGAGCGATGGTCGATTTGCCGGAGGCGATGCCTCCGGTGAGGGCGACGAGCGGCATGGCTATGAGGATGCCACGTCCTGGCCGCAACCTCAGCACAGGCTCAGCATTCGCCCCGTGCGGGGTTCCTTGGGAGCGGCTGAGGACGCCCTGAGGTCGCCCTGAGGCGGGGCCCATAACGTCATGGACATCAGCTGCGGCACCGGGAAATCCGGGGGGATCCGCCGGCCGCACCTCACACCTTCACCGCCCTGAAAGGCACATCATGACCGAGAACATCGCCACCCGCTCCGAGCGCCGCGCCGACCGCAAGAACAAGCGTCGCCCGATCGTCGCCGTCGTCCTCGCCACCCTCGCCATCGGCGGAATCGGCGCGGCCGCCACGAGCGCCGCCTGGACCGACAACGTGTTCTTCTCCGCCCAGGCCCAGGCCGCCACGTTCAACCTGCAGGGTTCGCTCGATGGCACCACGTGGGTCGAGTCCGACAACTCCGGAAGCATCCAGCTCGTCGTGCCCACCTCGACGTTCGCCAACATGCTCCCCGGCCAGACCAAGTCGGTCAACCTGTATGTGAAGAACCTCGGCTCCGTCAGCGCCGCGCTCACCGGAACCGCCGCGTTCGCATCGGGAAGCACCTTCACGACCGCCCCGACGCTTGCTCTTCCCGGCCTCGCCGCGACCCTCACCCCCGCCACGGGCTCCTCCGCGTCGAACCAGTTCACCCTCACGGTGACCACGCCGTCCGACTGGGCGCCGATCAACCAGGGCAAGTCCGGCACCGTGGTCGTGACGATCGCGGGTACAGCGACCGCGTAGCGGTCAGCCCCCGCGGACCGCGGGAACGCACCCTGGGGAGGGTGGGCGTCTCGCGGTCCGCTTCTTCGAAGACTTGATGAGAACACACGACGACCGGCGGAACAGCCGGGGAGGAGAACGATCATGGGAACACTGCGTCGCATCGCACTGGGAATCCTGTGGCTGCTCGCCGCCGTCGGCGTCGGATGCGGCGTGGTCTGGGGCCTCACTGCTGCGGGTCTCATCAAGCCGCTCGTCGTGATCTCGGGCTCGATGGAGCCCGGGATCATGACGGGCGATCTCATCGTCGACACCCGCGTGCCCGCCTCGTCGCTGGTCGCCGGTGACGTCGTGAGCCTGCCGAGCGAGTTGACGCACAACCTGGTGACTCACCGCATCAAGGCGATCACCGCTGCCGAAGACGGTTCGTACACCATCACCCTCAAGGGCGACAACAACGCCTTCGAGGATGCCCTCGACTACCACGTGAGCGGGGATGTCTGGATGCCGAAGGCCCAGGTTCCCGGCGTGGGCACGGCCATCACCCGCATGACCACCCCGGCGGTCGCCGTACCGCTGCTGGCGGGTCTGGTCGGACTGATCGGCTTCATCTGGCTCGTTCCGGCTCCGGCGACCCGACGTCGGGGCCGGAACGACTCGTTGCAGGACTCCGTGGGGACGGAGCACGCGACGAACACCACGGAGGCGACCCCCGCAGGGGACACGGCGGTCGCCTCCGCCGGTGCGCTCACCCGACGCGAGTATCGGGTGGCGACCTCGTGAGTGCTCCCGAGCCAGCCGGCATCACCTCGCCCGAGACACGGCGAGGCCTTCGCCCTGTTCGGCGAGCACACCGGCGGACGCTCGTCGCGACGATCGCCGTCCTCGCCGTCCTCGGCTCTGC